>NZ_JAXAFK010000003.1:0-300000 GCF_033898505.1 Pectobacterium carotovorum
TCTTGCGAGGTTATGCGGTATTAGCTACCGTTTCCAGTAGTTATCCCCCTCCATCAGGCAGTTTCCCAGACATTACTCACCCGTCCGCCGCTCGTCACCCAAGGAGCAAGCTCCTCTGTGCTACCGCTCGACTTGCATGTGTTAGGCCTGCCGCCAGCGTTCAATCTGAGCCATGATCAAACTCTTCAATTTAAGATTTGTTTGATTTGCTGAACTCGTCAGCGATGCTCAAAGAATTAAAACTGTTTATTCGTAATGAATTTACTGTTGTTCACTCTTCAAGACTTTTTATATCGTTAAGATACGGTCTTGTGAGTGCCCACACAGATTGTCTGATTAAATTGTTAAAGAGCAGTGCGTTGTGGCCTTAACCACTTCGCGAGGTGGCGTATATTACGCTTTTCACCTTCAGAGTCAACGCTTATTTTAAAGCGTTTTCTCTTTCTTTACCGACCCGGTTGTGAATCACAGCGCCGTGTCGATGGAGGCGCATTATAGGCAGCCGATTCAGAAGCGCAAGCAAATCTAGTAAACTTTTTTCTGTTTGCGCATCTTTCATTCGTTCCGCTGATTAAGTGCGCGTTTTTATCCATTTTGGCAGGTCTGCAAGACTTTCCAACACGCTATCAGCCAGCATTTCGCCTTGTTCGGTGACAGGTTTGCCCGAGCGAACCAACAGTTTGGTTCCTACCCCTGCGCCAATTGCAGCCTGCATATCCTCTAATTTGTCACCCACCATATAAGACGCCGCCATATCAATGTGCAGATCGCGTTGTGCAGAAAGCAACATGCCTGGCTCAGGCTTTCGGCAATCACAAGTCTGGCGGTACTCATCTTTCCCAGCTTCAGGGTGATGCGGACAAAAATAGATGCCATCCAGATCAATACCACGATCTGCCAGCGACCAGTCCATCCACTCTGTCAGTTGCATAAACTGATCTTCTGTAAACTTGCCACGGGCGATGCCGGACTGATTCGTCACCACAACCAGCGCAAACCCCATATTTTTCAACTCACGCATGGCATCGATGACGCCATCAATAAATTGAAAATGGTCAATGTCATGAACATAACCGTGATCGACATTGATCGTGCCGTCACGATCAAGAAAAATTGCTGGAACGCTTTGTGCCACTGACTTTGCTCCTGAATGGCCTAAATTACGCAGTAGTATCGCATGTTTTCGCCTATAGGGAGAATGCAGAGCCTTGACAATCCCGATTGACTTAGACGTCTAGACGCCCTAACATCCATTTCATCTTCTGTTAATACAGAAACGGATTTATCCAGCCATAGGCACTCACGATAAAAAACATATGATTGAACTTTCTAATATTACTAAGGTTTTTCAGCAAAACGGGCGGACCATTACCGCGCTTGCTGATGTCAGCCTTCATGTTCCTACCGGGCAAATCTATGGTGTTATCGGCGCATCGGGCGCAGGTAAAAGTACACTCATCCGCTGCGTCAATTTATTGGAGCGCCCGACAGAAGGGAAAGTGCTGGTTGATGGGCAAGAGCTGACCCAACTGTCGGATAGCCAGTTGACGCGCGCACGCCGCCAAATCGGCATGATTTTCCAACATTTCAACTTGCTCGCTTCACGTACCGTTTTTGGCAATATTGCGCTACCGCTGGAATTAGATAACACGCCAAAAGCTGACATTACCCGGCGGGTCAATGAATTGTTGGATTTGGTTGGGCTTGCAGATAAGCACGACGTGTATCCCGCCAATTTGTCCGGCGGACAAAAACAGCGTGTCGCCATTGCCCGTGCGTTGGCGAGCAATCCCAAAGTTCTGCTGTGTGACGAAGCAACCAGCGCGTTGGATCCAGCAACGACCCGGTCGATTCTTGAGTTACTGAAAGATATCAATCGCCGCCTCGGCCTAACCATTCTTCTTATTACACATGAAATGGATGTGGTGAAGCGTATTTGCGATCAGGTTGCGGTAATCAGCGATGGACGACTCATCGAGCAGGACACGGTCAGCGAAGTCTTTTCACATCCGAAAACGCCGCTGGCACAAAAATTCATTCAGTCCACGCTGCACCTGGACATCCCTGACGATTACCTCATCCGTCTGTCCCCCGACTATCGCCCAGATACCACGCCGTTATTACGGATGGAATTTACCGGCAAATCGGTAGATGCCCCGCTGCTCTCCGAGGTTGCTCGACGCTTTAACGTCAACAACAACATTATCAGTGCCCAGATGGATTATGCCGGTGGCGTCAAGTTCGGCATCATGCTGGCAGAAATGCACGGCAACGATGCGGATATTAAAGCCGCAATCCAATTCCTGCAGGAAAGTCACGTTACAATTGAGGTTCTGGGTTATGTCTGAAGCAATGATGTGGTTAATGGCTAAGGGAATATGGGAAACCGTCGCAATGACGTTCGTTTCTGGTTTCTTTGGCTTTGTGCTTGGCTTACCCGTGGGAGTCTTATTGTATACCACGCGTCCGGGGCAGATTATCGCCAATCCAAAGCTCTACCGGACCGTTTCTGCACTGGTAAATATTTTCCGCTCGATTCCATTCATTATTTTGCTGGTATGGATGATTCCTTTTACTCGCATGATTGTTGGAACCTCTATTGGCCTGCAAGCGGCGATCGTTCCTCTCACCGTCGGTGCCGCACCGTTTATTGCCCGCATGGTGGAAAACGCGCTGCTTGAAATTCCGACTGGCCTGATTGAAGCAGCTCGTGCGATGGGTGCGACGCCGATGCAAATCGTCAGAAAGATACTCCTGCCAGAAGCATTACCGGGCCTTATTAATGCCGCAACCATCACGCTAATCACGCTCGTAGGCTATTCTGCTATGGGTGGAGCCGTGGGTGCAGGCGGCTTAGGACAAATTGGTTATCAGTATGGTTATATTGGTTATAACGCGACGGTCATGAATACGGTATTAATATTACTGGTTGTTTTGGTTTACCTGATTCAATTCTGCGGCGACAGGGCAGTAAAAGCTGTCACACACAAGTAATCACCACAATACGCATTTGCCTGAAGGCATCTGCCAAGAAAATAGTTAATTAGGGGTAAGGATATGGCGATTAAACTGAAATCTATTGCGACCATTGGCGCACTTATTGGTGCTCTGGCGCTAGCGGGATGTGGTCAGGAAGAAAAGAATCCTAATCACATTAAAGTCGGCGTTATTGTTGGCGCAGAACAGCAGGTTGCTGAAGTCGCGCAGAAAGTGGCAAAAGACAAATACGGCCTGGACGTTGAATTGGTCACATTTAACGACTACGTGTTGCCAAATGAAGCCCTGAGCAAAGGCGACATCGATCTGAATGCCTTCCAGCACAAGCCTTATCTGGACCAGCAAATTAAAGATCGTGGCTACAAACTGGTTTCTGTCGGCAACAGCTTTGTCTACCCGATTGCTGGTTACTCCAAAAAAATCAAATCGCTGAATGAACTGCAAGACGGCGCTCAAGTTGCGCTGCCAAACGACCCGACCAACCTGGGCCGTTCCCTGCTGCTGCTGCAAAAAGTCGGCTTGATTAAACTGAAAGACAACGTTGGTCTGCTGCCAACCGTACTGGATGTCACTGAAAACCCGAAAAACATCAAACTGGTTGAACTGGAAGCACCACAGCTGCCACGTTCTTTAGATGACGCGCAAATCGCACTGGCTGTAATCAACACCACTTACGCTAGCCAGATTAACCTGACGCCAACTAAAGATGGCCTGTTTGTTGAAGAGAAAGATTCTCCGTATGTGAACCTGCTGGTTTCACGCGAAGATAACAAAGACGCTGAAAACGTGAAGAAATTCGTTCAGGCCTATCAGTCTGATGAAGTGAACGACGCAGCAAATAAAATCTTTAATGGCGGCGCGGTGAAAGGCTGGTAATCCAGCAATTATACGCTAAATAATTCAAGTTTTCAGTAAGGCGGCAAGGGAAGGAATCCCGATGAGCTTACTCAAGTAAGTGATTCGGGTGAGTGAACGCAGCCAACGCACATGCAACTTGAAGTATGACGTGTATACGCGTTTAATTAAAAGATATCTGTAAGACGGGCTACGGCCCGTCTTGTTATTTATGCAATTGCTTGCTTCAATACTCGCTCTTTGAGAAAAAGCAGAGGAATCCTTAATGCGTGCTGTTCCCTTTATATTGTTGGCCATGTCGCTGACAGGCTGTTCTTTATTTCAGAAGCCACCGGCACCGGCTCCTCAACCTGTTATTGAAACCAAAACCGCAGAACCCGCGCCTAAACCGAAGCCAGTCGCTCGCCCGACTCCAGCGGTGTTATATAAAAGTGCAGAAGAATTGGTGGGTAAACCTTTCCGCGACATGGGCGAAGTGTCAGGCTCTTCATGCCAGGTCAGCGCTCAGGATTCCCCCCCTAACGCAGCAAATGCACGTAAAAGAATGCAAAACCGCGCCACGGCCATGAAAGCCAATGCGGTTTTGCTGCATGAATGCCAAACCGTCAGTGGTGTAGCGGGTTGCTACAGTCAGGTCGTTTGCCAGGGCACCGCGCTGAAAGTCTCTGCACAATGAGTCAATTTGTTTTCAATCAGATCGGGATTATCCGCTCTCCGTATAAAGAAAAATTTGCCATTCCGCGGCAGCCGGGTCTAATTGAAGATGGAGGCGGAGAACTTCAGCTATTGCCGCCATACAATCAGGCGGAATGTGTGCGAGGGCTGGAGGAGTTCAGCCATATTTGGGTATTGTTCATCTTTCATCAAACGATGGAAGGCGGCTGGCGTCCGACAGTTCGGCCACCGCGTCTGGGGGGAAACACACGGACGGGCGTTTTCGCTACGCGTTCTACTTTCCGCCCCAACCCTGTTGGTATGTCGCTGGTTGAATTAAAAGGGATTCGAGTAAAAGGCGATGCCATTACACTCGAATTAGGCAGCCTCGATCTGGTCGATGGCACACCAGTCATCGATATCAAACCTTACCTGCCTTTTGCAGAAAGCCATCCTCAGGCGCGAGCTGGTTTTGCCCAAATGGCACCTGATGCGGCAATGCCGGTGCTTTTTTCGCCCCTTGCGGAAAACCAGATAGCCCAGCATCAAAAGAAATATCCCCAGTTAAAACGTTTTATCTCACAGGTATTAGCGCAAGATCCACGTCCGGCCTACCGCAAAGGTGAAAGCACCACGCGGGAATACGCCGTTTTACTGCTGGAATTCAATGTGCGCTGGCGCGTCTGCGGAGAACAAACCGAAGTGCTAAGCCTCGACTCGTCAAACGCGTGTTAACACATTAACCACAGCAATATATTCTAAAATTGTTCCTGCTCTCTTTTGACGCGCCGTCCGCGCTGGTAAACTAAGCCACTTTTTATGTGCTTTCGGCTGCGCGGCAGCCCTATGCTATTTGTCGTTCTAACGGAACTAAAACCCCATGCGTACTAGCCAATACATGCTCTCCACACTCAAGGAGACGCCAGCCGATGCAGAAGTCATCAGTCATCAGTTGATGCTCCGGGCAGGAATGATTCGTAAACTGGCCTCTGGCCTTTACACCTGGTTGCCGACCGGTTTACGTGTTTTGAGAAAAGTTGAAAACATCGTGCGCGAAGAGATGAACAACGCTGGCGCGATTGAAGTGTCCATGCCCGTTGTTCAACCTGCCGATTTATGGGTAGAGAGTGGACGTTGGGATCAATATGGCCCAGAGCTGTTGCGCTTTGTCGATCGTGGCGAGCGCCCTTTCGTACTCGGCCCAACACATGAAGAAGTCATTACTGACCTGATTCGTAATGAAATCAGCTCCTACAAGCAGCTGCCGCTGAATTTCTTCCAGATTCAAACCAAATTCCGCGATGAAGTTCGTCCGCGTTTTGGCGTGATGCGCTCGCGTGAATTCCTGATGAAAGACGCCTACTCTTTCCACACTTCTCAGGAATCATTGCAAGTTACCTACGACGCGATGTACGCCGCTTACAGCCAGATTTTCAGCCGTATGGATCTGGATTTCAGAGCCGTTCAGGCGGATACCGGCTCTATCGGCGGTAACGCATCCCATGAGTTTCAGGTACTGGCTGCCAGCGGTGAAGACGATATCGTTTTCTCAACGGAATCCGACTACGCGGCAAACATTGAACTGGCAGAAGCGGTTGCACCGAAGCTAGGCCGCGCAGAAGCGACGGAAGAGCTGCGTCTGGTTGACACACCGAATGCCAAGACCATCGCCGAGCTGGTTGAGCAGTTTAAGCTGCCGGTAGAGAAAACCGTGAAAACGCTGCTGGTTAAAGCGACGGAAGAAAGTGGCCATAAACTGGTTGCGCTGCTGGTTCGTGGCGATCACGAACTGAATGAAATCAAAGCAGAGAAGATTGCTCAGGTAGCCAGCCCGCTGACATTCGCAACGGAAGAAGAAATTCGTGCCACCATCGGCGCAGGCCCGGGCTCGCTGGGTCCAGTCAAGCTGTCGATTCCAGTCGTTGTCGATCGCACCGTTGCAGCCATGAGCGATTTCGGCGCTGGCGCGAACATTGATGGCAAACACTATTTTGGCATCAACTGGGAGCGTGACGTTGCGCTGCCACAGGTTGCGGATATCCGTAACGTGGTTGAAGGCGACATCAGTCCAGACGGTAAAGGCGCACTGCAAATTAAACGCGGTATCGAAGTGGGCCATATCTTCCAACTGGGCAGCAAGTATTCTGAAGCGCTGAAAGCGACGGTTCAAGGTGAGGACGGTCGTAACCAGACGCTGACGATGGGTTGCTACGGTATTGGTGTAACGCGCGTTGTCGCGGCGGCGATTGAGCAGAATCATGACGAACGCGGCATCATCTGGCCAGACGCGATTGCACCTTTCCACGTTGCTATTCTGCCAATGAACATGCACAAGTCTTTCCGCGTGAAGGAAGTCGCTGAGGATATCTACCAGCAGTTGCGCGCTAAAGGCATTGAAGTTCTGCTTGATGACCGCAAAGAGCGTCCGGGCGTGATGTTCGCCGATATGGAACTGATTGGCGTGCCGCACACCATCGTCATTGGCGATCGCAATCTGGATAGCGAAGAGATTGAATATAAGCATCGCCGGGTTGGTGAAAAGCAGATGATTAAAACCAGCGAAATCGTCGATTTCCTGCTGGCAAATATCGTCCGCTAATCGCTGCCAGACCGCCCTTTCGCAGGAAAGGGCAAATGCAGACATAAAAAAATGGTGGGTTTCCCCACCATTTTTTATTTCAAGACTTCAGTAACTTATCGCGAATTATTCACGAAACAGTTCTTCAATGCTCAACCCCTGAACCTGCAAAATTTCCCGCAGGCGGCGTAAGCCTTCAACCTGAATCTGACGAACACGTTCACGCGTTAAGCCAATTTCACGACCGACATCTTCCAGCGTAGCCGCTTCATACCCTAGCAGGCCGAAACGACGCGCCAACACCTCACGCTGCTTGGCGTTAAGCTCAAACAGCCATTTAACGATATTCTGTTTCATATCGTTATCCTGAGTGGTGTCTTCAGGTCCGTTGTCTTTTTCGTCTGCCAGAATATCCAGCAGCGCTTTTTCCGAATCACCGCCCAGCGGGGTATCGACGGAAGTAATACGTTCATTCAGGCGCAGCATGCGGTTGACGTCATCAACGGGCTTATCAAGCTGTTCGGCAATTTCTTCCGCACTCGGCTCGTGATCCAGTTTGTGAGACAGTTCGCGCGCGGTGCGCAGATAAACGTTGAGTTCTTTGACGATGTGAATCGGCAAGCGGATGGTACGGGTTTGATTCATGATCGCCCGTTCTATCGTCTGTCGAATCCACCAGGTTGCGTAGGTTGAAAAACGGAATCCTCTTTCTGGATCGAATTTTTCAACCGCACGGATCAGGCCGAGGTTCCCCTCTTCAATCAGATCCAGCAGCGCCAGACCACGATTGTTGTAACGGCGGGCAATTTTCACCACCAACCGCAGATTACTCTCAATCATCCGGCGGCGCGATGGAACATCGCCACGCAACGCACGCCGGGCAAAATAAACTTCTTCTTCTGCGGTCAAAAGCGGCGAATAGCCGATTTCACCTAAATAGAGCTGTGTTGCGTCCAGGACACGCTGTGGGACCCCTTGCGATAACAGCTCGTCTTCCGCCGAGTCATTATCATTGGTATCTTCCTCTGCCAGCGCCTTATCGTCAAAAACGTCAAGTCCATTCTCGTCGAAATCGGTATCTTCATGTAACTCGTTAACTTTCAGCGTACTTTGGCTCATAAGTGGCTCCTACCCGTGATCCCTTGGCAGAATACCGAAATACTCTGCCCGATTTATCGCTGCGGCAGAAAACGCAGCGGGTTTACGGATTTCCCCTTGTAACGAATTTCAAAGTGCAAGCGAACTGAGCTGGTGCCCGTACTGCCCATCGTAGCGATTTTTTGTCCTGCCGTGACATCTTGTTGCTCACGGACTAGCATCGTATCGTTATGGGCATAGGCACTGAGGTAGTCATCATTATGCTTGATGATTATCAGATTTCCGTAACCACGTAGCGCGTTACCCGCGTACACCACGCGCCCACTGGCGGTTGCGGTGATCGGTTGCCCACGTGAGCCGGCGATATCAATCCCTTTATTTCCCCCTTCGGAATCGGAGAAACTATCTATGACTTTCCCATCGGTAGGCCAACGCCAACTGCCGACAGCAGCCGTATTGCTGCTGGCAACAGCCGCTGGTGCGGAAACAGGAGCGGTTGTCGTTGCCCCTGCCGTAGGTAACATCTTACCTACATTCTGTTTACCCTGATTACCAGAATACGCATTAGTTGACTGAGAATCAACCGATGTAGTTTGTATTTGAGCACTTGATGGCGGTGTTGGTACACCACCTCGGGTGGCATCGGTTGTTGCCAGCATACCACCACCGCTCGTCAAGCCACCGCCCGAAGCGTTGTTGCCGGCTCCGTTGCCTAAATTCAGTGATTGCCCCACATTCAGGCTGTATGGTTCAGGAATATTGTTGCGCTGCGCCAGATCCCGGTAATCATTGCCGGTAATCCAGGCAATATAAAACAGGGTATCGCCACGTTTAACGGTGTAGGAATTGCCGCCGCTGTAGCTGCCTTTCGGAATATTACCGTAGCTGCGGTTATAAACGATCCGACCATCGGACGTCGTTGCCACACTTTCACTCGTCGTTGAAATACGCGATGGTGGCGCAGATAACATTCCCCCTCGGCTGCCCGTATTTCCGTCAACGCTGCTGATCGGTGCGGATTTGGAATTATTGTTGGTACATCCAGCCAATCCTAAGACAATCACCGTACAAGCAGCAATGTGACGCAAATTCATCATTCGGCTTCCCATGCGCCTTACTCCCCTATAACTATAACGTTCAAAAAAATAGCGTTCAAAAAAGTGTCGATAACATTCAAGAAACAGTAATACTCAGAACCCAATTCGGACATGTTTGCCTCGCATCTGCTGCCGTTTTACTGGCTGTAGCCCAACTGCCCATTGCGTAGTTACTGCCGTTGCATAGTTACTGCCGTTGCGTAATTGATTGTAGCGTAAACGATCTCCGCTCATGTATTCGTTAATTGGAACGAGAAAGATCGCTACTTCACCATCGCTGGCGCATAAGCAAAACGGGAAAGGCACCACGATGATTAGAGGCTAACAATATCAACAAGTTCGCACTATAAAACAGTTGTGTTGAAATTTTAAAGACTTAACAACAAATGCACACCAACGCCACGGTATCAGGCTAATTCCCCTTTGACCAGAGGAACAAACCGAACAGCTTCAACCGTTTGAATAATAAACTCATCGGCATGGCGCTGTACAACTTGCAGTATTTGCGACTGTTCCCCGACGGGCAACACCATTACGCCGCCTTCATCTAACTGTTCCAGCAGCGCACGGGGAATTTCCGGTGGCGCCGCGGTAACGATAATGGCATCAAACGGCCCACGCGACGCCCAGCCCTGCCATCCATCGCCATGGCGGGTAGAAACATTGTGCAAATCCAGCTGCTTTAAGCGGCGCTTAGCCTGCCATTGCAGCCCCTTGATGCGCTCCACCGAGCAAACGTGTCGCACCAGATGCGCTAAAATCGCCGTTTGATACCCCGAACCCGTACCAATTTCCAACACGCGAGATACCGGCGTCAGGCTGAGCAGCTCCGTCATTTTCGCGACCATATAGGGCTGCGAGATAGTCTGACCGGAACCAATAGGCAGAGCGGTGTTTTCATACGCTTTATGTTCAAAAGCTTCATCAACAAAACGTTCTCTGGGTACGGCTTCTATCGCCTTCAGCAGACGTTCGTCCTGAATGCCCTGCTGGCGCAGCTGCGCCAACAACGTTTCTATACGCTTGTTTACCATTCCCCGCCGACCTCAGCTCTGGTTAACCTCGTCACCAATACAGCAATTTTCCCGCACAAGGGCCAGCTAACCGCCGCGACCGCACCGTTGCTGGCATGTATTCTCTCAACTATTTTCTGCAAAAAGTCGTAACACATCAGACACCGATATCGGCATCCTGATATGAATGCAGTAATTCACGTACCACGCTGGTCGCAAAACTGCCCGCAGGTAGCCAGAATGTCACTTCCACGGTCGCGTCGTCCTGCCATTCCCAGTGCATCTGTTGCGGATACAGCAGTATCGCACGCCGGGCCGATTCAACCCGTTCACGCTTGACCAACGACCACAGCGTTTCTTGTCCCGCCAAAGCCTGCTCTTCAAATGCCCGCGCCTCATCCTGCGTACCCAGCTCACCATCACCGGGCAGCGGCGCGGTAATCTGGAGTTCACCAGCATCAAGGCGCGTCTGTAAGGCTTCCAGTTCGTCAGGCTTAGCAACAAACCAGCTGCCGCGTCCTGTCAACTGCAATGCGTCACCAGACAAAACGCTTTTCGCCTGCTCTCCCGCCAGTCTTGCACTAGCAACCTGATTAAACATCGCACTGCGGCTGGCGGAAAGATAAAAACTACGTTTATTACGTTCTTTTACCCGAATTTCGTTATTCGCCCAAAGACGAGCCTGCTCAAGATTATTTCCGTTGCGTCCGAAACGCTGGCTGCCGAAATAATTAGGAACGCCGTTCGCGGCAATCAGCGTCAAACGAGCATCAACCTCGCGTCGATCGCTGACCTGACGCAGCACCAGAGTAAAATAGTTACCCCGCAGCGTACCGATGCGCAGTTTGCGACGGTGGCGAGCAAATTCCAGCACCTCACAGCCTTCAAGCGCCAGCGAGGAGAAATCCGGCGTATCCTTGCCCGGCATATGCAGACAGAACCACTGTTCGGTGACAGCATGACGATCTTTCAGGCCCGCATAACTCACAGCACGTAGCGGCAAGCGAGCGAATTTCGCCAGCATTTCGGCCACAAATTGCGTATTGCAGCCGCGCTTGCGCACGCGCAACAGAACATGTTCACCGTCGCCGTCTGGCTGAAATCCCAGATCTTCGACGACGACAAAATCTTCCGCAGCGGACTTCAATGAGCCGGTAGCCTGTGGTTCGCCGTGCAACCAAACGAGTTGTTCGCTATTTTCCATCATTATCCTACAAGGTCATGACCGGATGACGCGCAGCCATGACATTGTTTCTTATACTGTTAATTTTCTATGATTGATAAGATCTTGCTGACAAGACATTGATTACAAAAAAACGGCTTACCACGCGACGATTTCGCCCGTTCCTTTTTTCACCAGCAAAGCAACGGCTTCGCAGGCAATGCCTTCACCACGACCGGTAAACCCAAGCTGCTCTGTCGTGGTGGCTTTCACATTGACGTCATCCATGTGGCACAGCAAATCTTCTGCCAGATTCACGCGCATTTGCGGAATATGCGGTGCCATTTTCGGTGCCTGCGCAATAATCGTAACGTCCAGATTTCCTAACTGATAGCCTTTTTCGTTGATACGACGCCAGGCTTCACGCAGCAAACCACGGCTGTCCGCACCTTTAAACGCCGGATCGGTATCAGGAAACAGCTTGCCAATGTCGCCCAGCGCAGCGGCGCCCAACAGGGCATCTGTCACCGCATGCAGCACCACATCCCCATCGGAATGCGCCAGCAGGCCCTGAATATAAGGAATTCGCACGCCACCGATCACCAACGGACCTTCTCCACCGAACTTATGGACATCAAAACCGTGACCGATACGCATCGCGCATTCTCCTTATATGTATTTAACGAATAAATTTAGCGAATAAAATGAGGTTACTGCAAACTGGTTAAATAGAATTCGGCTAATGCCAAATCCTCTGGACGAGTCACTTTGATATTATCCGAACGTCCGCTGATAATTTGCGGGCGATAGCCACAATATTCCAACGCGGAGGCTTCATCTGTGACGGCAACGCCATCCTGAAGCGCCCGTTGCAGGCACTGTTTCAACAGCGCCGCGGGAAAGAGCTGCGGCGTCAGCGCATGCCACAAATCGTTACGTTCTACCGTGCGATCGATAAACCCATCCGTGCTGCACTTCATGGTATCACGAACCGGGGCGGCCAAAATTCCACCAACATCACTCTGCTCAACAATCGCCAGCAGGCGCGTCAGATCGTCCTGATGCAGACACGGACGCGCCGCGTCATGCACCAGCGCCCACGCGCTATCCGCAACGGCGGACAGCCCAGCCAGCACGGAATCAGCACGCTGCCGTCCGCCCGTAACGGCAAAAATACGGGGGTCGTTAGCAATCGCCAGAGTATGAAAAAATGCGTCATCAGGGCTAATAACGACAACGACACGCTGCACGCGTGGATGGCGTAAAAGCGCGTCGATGGTGTGTTCAAGAATGGTTTTATGGCCGGTTGCGTCATTACCAATCGTCAGATACTGCTTAGGACGATCGTTTTGCATTCTGCTGCCGTTACCCGCGGCGGGCAAAACGGCAACAATATCAGGCGGGGAGAGGCTCGGTGTCTGCATGCGTCAACGTTGTGTATTGTTGGATGGAGAAGGATTAGATGAAGTCGTATTCGCGTTACGGTGGTTCGATTCCGGTACCAGACGATAGAAGCTTTCACCGGGTTTGATCATACCCAGTTCATTGCGTGCGCGCTCTTCAATCGCTTCCTGTCCGCCATTGAGATCGTCAATTTCGGCAAACAGTTGTTCGTTACGGTCTTTTAATTTGGCGTTGTTCCCCTGCTGGACAACAACATCATCCTTCACCCGAACATAATCATGAATGCCATTCTTGCCCAACCACAGTGAGTACTGAAGCCAGCCAAGCAATATCAATAATAACAGCGTAAGCTTTCCCATCCCGCCCCCTGAAAAACCGCCTAATCATCCCATAACTTTTGTTTCGACTCCACTGTGTCCGGCAGTGGAAGGCAAGATTCACCTTGTCACGTCCCTAAATGGGGATATTTCGGGCAGGAATTCGCACCAAGCCAGCCACCAAATCACATTCGCGCCATCTATGCATTATCTTCTCGTTATCTTCGCGCTTTCTGCCGTCTCCCACGTTGCCAGAAAACGCAACCCCATAGGAAATAGCGGGATAAAACCGGCCATAGGAAAACGTCAGTTGAACCATTAATGCTATCTGTGTATTTTTATGCATACAAAGTGCATAAAAAAAGAAAATTTTACGTTTAAACCAGGAGAAAACCATGTTCAAAAAACTGTTATTCGTTGGTGCGCTCTGCGCCACCGCACTATCCACGACCGTACTCTCCACCAGCGCCTTCGCCGCTGAGCCCACTTACGTGGTCGGCTCTGGTGGAACCTATCGCCCCTTTGAGTTTGAAAACGCACAAAAAGAGCTGGAAGGCTTTGATATTGATATTATTAAAGCGATCGCCAAGGCGGAGAATTTCAATATCAAACTGATCAATACGCCGTGGGAAGGTATCTTCGCGACCCTTAACTCCGGCGACCGCGACATTATCATCTCCGGCATCACGATTACCGATAAACGTAAGCAAATGGTCGATTTTTCCGCACCGTATTTCCCTGCAGAGCAGTCTATTGTGGTACCTAAAGGCTCGGCAATCGACTCGATTGCCGCATTGAAAGATCACAAAGTCGGCGTCGTGAACTCCAGTACCGCCGATATCGTGGTCTCTGACGTATTAGGGAAAAACAGTACATCGATTAAGCGCTTCGATAACACTCCGTTAATGTTACAAGAGCTGTATGAAGATGGCGTGGGTGCAGCGGTTGGCGATGTGGGCGTCGTGAAGTTTTACATTAAGACTCACCCTGAAAAACAGTTCAATCTGGTTTCCGACGCCAAATTCGAACGCCAGTATTTTGGGATCGCCGTGGCAAAAGGCAACGATCAACTGCGTGAGAAGATTAACGCCGGGTTGAAAAAAATCGTTGCCGATGGTACCTACGCCAAAATCTATCAGACCTGGTTTGATAACAACGTTCCGACCTTACCCGCAGAATAACGCCTGCAATACACTGCGAACCTCTCCTGGTCTCCATCGCCTCACGCGAGACGTCGCACCAACCGGGCAGCCAGCCTGTCCGGTTTAATTAAAAAAATCATCACGTTAGCCTATTTAAAAAAGGAAACGATCTTGACGGGATTTCGTTGGGAGATCATTCAGGAGTATGCCCCGCTATTTATGGAAGGCACCTGGATGACCATCAAATGCACCATTATCTGTGTCATTCTTGGCACCTGCTGGGGATTAACGCTGGGATTAGGCCGCGTAGCGCAAGCGCCGCACGGGCCGTGGAAATATATCCTGCACTACGGCGTTCAATGGCCGGTACGCATCTACATTAGCGCCTTTCGCGGTACGCCGCTGTTTGTACAAATCATGGTTGTGCACTTTGCTCTGGTACCACTGTTCATCAACCCGCGCGACGGGTTGCTGGTGACCAGCAATATCATGTCGGTCGATTTTGCCCGCACGCTACGCGCAGATTACGGCGCGTTCCTCTCCTGCATTGTGGCCATTACGCTGAATGCGGGTGCCTATGTCTCTGAGATATTCCGTGCGGGTATTCAGTCAATCGATCGCGGCCAGATGGAAGCATCCCGCTCGCTCGGCATGAGCTATGGCCGCACCATGCGGAAAGTCATCCTGCCACAGGCTTTTCGCCGAATGCTGCCGCCACTGGGCAACAACGCTATCGCGATTGTGAAAGATTCATCGCTGGCTTCGGCGATCGGATTGGCGGATCTCGCCTATGCCGCTCGCACGGTGTCAGGCGCTTACGCCACGTATTGGGAACCCTACCTGACGATTTCCATTGTCTATTGGGTTATTACTTTCCTGCTCTCTCTGCTGGTGCGGCACATGGAAACGAGGTTTGGCAAAAGTGATTCACGTTAACAATCTGCAAAAACAGTTTGGCGATACGCATGTCCTGCGTGGTATTTCCTGCGACATCGCGCCTCAGGAAGTGCTCTGCCTGATTGGCCCATCCGGTTCAGGAAAAAGTACCTTTTTGCGCTGTATCAATGCGCTGGAGACCCTGTCAGCAGGCGAGATTACGGTCAACGGCTTTGCCATTCACGATAAGAAAACCGATATCAATCGTATGCGCGAAAGCGTGGGTATGGTGTTCCAGCGCTTTAATCTGTTTCCACACATGACGGTGTTAGAAAATGTGATTATGGCACCGATGGATGTGAAAAAATTGCCCCGCGCTCAGGCCGTTGAACGCGCTAAAGTGTTGCTCAGTAAAGTCGGTTTGCTGGATAAAATTGATGCCTGGCCGAACAGCCTGTCTGGAGGTCAACAGCAGCGTGTTGCAATTGCCCGCGCGTTAGCAATGGAACCCAAGATCATGTTGTTTGATGAACCCACCTCGGCGCTGGACCCAGAACTGGTTGGCGAAGTGTTAGCGGTCATGAAAACGCTGGCAAATGAAGGCATGACCATGGTCATCGTGACTCATGAAATGGCCTTTGCCAGAGAAGTGGCTGATAGAGTGATCTTTATCGATCAGGGGATTATTCAGGAACAGGGGACGCCAGAGGCGATATTTACTCATCCGAGTAACCCGCGCACACAGGCTTTCCTAAGCAAGATACTGTAAATACTCGATAAACTGTAAAACCAAGGCTGTCAGCCTCTTCTACGCTGACAGCTTTTTTACCACCCCGTCAGAAAAGAAAATACCAGCCAGAACAGGCAGATCACCGTCAGTCCCGTCGCAAAAAGCGTATAAAAAATATAGCCTCTCAGCAGAAAGCTAAACCCGACGCCAACCAGCACCGAAAACGGCATCAGCGCCAGAAAGAACGGCCAGGTGTAGAGCATGAAGAAAAACGTGGTATTGGAGCCGTATACCAGAAAGGGGATGCTAAAGGCCAACCAATAGAAGGAGAACCCCGTCACCGCCCCCATAAACAGGTAGGAAACGCCGTCATCCTCTTCTTGCGCTGGCCGAGTCTTGCTAATCGTTAACTGCGTGGCATTTTGCATAATCTTTCCCATTCTTCCCCAGCATCACCCAACAGCGCGGTGAAAAAAAGCGGGGGTGTCAGAGCTTGATAATAGCTCGCTTGCCAAGCAGATCTAACAATTGGCCTGTCAAATTTGTTACTAATTGTTCACCATCCAGATGACTATCGGGCGCTTCCGGGGCTTCATACGCCGAGTCGATCCCGGTGAAATTACGCAACTCTCCCGCGCGGGCTTTTTTATACAACCCCTTAGGATCGCGCGCTTCACAGGTCGCTAACGGCGTATCGACGAAGACTTCAATGAACTGCCCTTCGCCCAGTAAATCCTGCACCATTTTGCGCTCGGCGCGGTGCGGCGAGATAAACGCGGTCAGGACCACCAGACCGGCATCCACCATCAGTTTGGCGACTTCACCCACGCGGCGAATGTTCTCGCGCCGATCGTCGTCGGTGAAGCCCAAATCCCGGCACAAACCGTGCCGGACGTTGTCGCCATCCAGCAGATAAGTGCTGACGCCGCGAGCGTGTAGCGCCTGCTCCAGCGCCCCCGCCAGCGTGGATTTACCGGAACCTGACAGCCCGGTAAACCAGATAACCACGCCCTGATGACCATGCAACTTCTCGCGCGACTCACGGGTGACATCGTGCGCATGCCAGACGACATTCTCGTCAGTCGGTTCATCGCGTAAAGACACGTTATTTGCCTCCCAGCAGGTCGCGCGCGCCCCAATGCGGGAAGTGGCGACGAACCAGCGCATTCAGTTCCAGCTCAAACGCGCTGTACGCGCCCGGCTCCTGATACACCTGCTCGATAGGTTCCCGTACCAGACCCGCGCCTACCGTGACATTACTCAGACGATCGATAAAGATCATCCCGCCCGTCACCGCGTTGTGCTGATAGTTGTCCAGCACCAGCGGCTCATCAAAAATCAGCTCAACCGAACCGATGCCATTCAGCGGCAGGTTCTCCGCGACGCGCTGCGTCAGCGTATTAATCTCAACCTGATACTGAATATTCTCGACCCGGGCACGCGTTTTCTTACCACCAATCTTGATGTCATAGCTCTGTCCCGGCACCAGCGGCTGTTCCGCCATCCAGACCACATCCACCAACGCATGCTGCACTGCTTTCAGCGATTCACCGCTATCGACCAGCAGGTCACCGCGGCTGATGTCAATCTCATCCGCCAGCACCAGCGTAATGGCTTCACCTGCCTGCGCCTGCGGTAAATCACCGTCAAAGGTCACAATACGGCTGACAGTGGATTCTACGCCGGACGGCAGCACCTTAACCCGCTGCCCAACGCGGATAATGCCAGATGCCAGCGTGCCCGCGTAGCCACGGAAATCCAGATTCGGGCGGTTGACGTATTGCACCGGGAAACGCATCGGCTGTTCCAGCGTGCGCTGCGCTACGTTGACCGTTTCCAGCACGTCCAGCAGCGTTGGGCCGGTATACCAACTCATCGTCGTGCTTGGCGTGGCGACATTGTCGCCATCCAGCGCGGAAATCGGCACAAAGGTGATATTCAGGTCGGCAGGCAGTTGCTGGGCAAAATCCAGATAGTCCTGCTTAAACTGCTCAAATACCGTTTGCTGATAATCCACTAAGTCCATTTTGTTCACCGCCACCACCAGATCGCGAATCCCCAGCAGGGTCGCAATAAAGCTGTGACGACGGGTTTGATCCAATACGCCTTTGCGGGCGTCAATCAGCAGAATCGCCAGCTCGCAGGTTGATGCGCCAGTCGCCATGTTGCGGGTGTACTGCTCATGTCCCGGCGTGTCGGCGATAATAAACTTGCGCTTTTCCGTCGAAAAATAGCGGTAGGCCACGTCAATCGTGATGCCCTGTTCACGCTCGGCCTGAAGCCCATCGACCAGCAGTGCCAGATCCAGCTTTTCACCCTGCGTCCCAAGACGCTTGCTGTCATTGTGTAGCGTGCTGAGCTGATCTTCATAAATCTGGCGCGTATCGTGCAGCAAACGGCCGATCAGTGTACTTTTTCCATCGTCGACGCTGCCGCAGGTCAGGAAACGCAGCAGCGTTTTATCCTGCTGTGCGTGTAAATACGCTTCCACACCGCCCTGCTCGGCGATCTGCTGTGCCATTGCATTGTTGATAGCACTGGCATCTTTCTCAGCTGCATTTTCTGCAACGGTGTCTTTTAAAGAAATTTGGCTCATTCGACGATTCCTCAGAAATACCCTTGACGCTTTTTCAGCTCCATTGAACCGGCCTGATCGCGGTCAATCACCCTTCCCTGACGCTCACTGGTGGTGGAAACCAGCATCTCTTCGATGATTTCCGGCAGCGTCTGCGCATGCGATGCCACCGCGCCCGTCAGCGGCCAGCAGCCCAGCGTGCGGAAACGTACCATGCGTTGTTCGATGACTTCACCCGGTTGCAGGTCGATACGATCGTCATCCACCATCAGCAGCATGCCATCGCGTTCCAACACCGGACGCGGGGCGGCCAGATAGAGTGGAACAATCTCGATGTTTTCCAGATAGATGTATTGCCAGATATCCAGTTCGGTCCAGTTAGAAAGCGGGAAAACGCGGATGCTCTCGCCCTTGTTAATTTGGCCGTTGTAGTTATGCCACAGCTCCGGGCGCTGGTTCTTCGGATCCCAACGGTGGAAACGGTCACGGAAGGAGTAAATACGCTCTTTGGCACGCGACTTCTCTTCATCGCGACGTGCCCCGCCAAACGCGGCATCAAAACCGTATTTATCCAGCGCCTGCTTCAGCCCTTCGGTTTTCATGATGTCGGTATGCTTGGCACTGCCGTGTACGAAAGGGTTAATCCCCAACGCTTCGCCCTGCGGGTTGCGGTGCACCAGCAGTTCACAGCCGTAGGCCTTCGCCGTCCGGTCACGAAATTCGTACATTTCACGAAATTTCCAGCCGGTATCAACGTGCAGCAGCGGGAAAGGCAGCGAACCCGGATAGAACGCCTTGCGCGCCAGATGCAGCATCACCGAAGAGTCTTTACCGATGGAGTACATCATCACCGGGTTACTGAACTCGGCCGCCACTTCGCGGATGATGTGAATGCTTTCGGCTTCAAGCTGCCGTAAATGCGTGAGTCGTTTCTCGTCCATACCCTTTCCTTAAGCCAAGTTTACTACCGCTGGGCGGCTGTCTTGCGGCACCGTCGGCGTTGTCTGACCAAACCAGGCAATCTGATGGTGTAAATCCACCACCTCGCCAATTACCAGCAGCGCCGGGGTCGGCGCTTGCCGTGCCAAATGTTCTAACTCTTGCAGCGTGCCGATTTGCACCTGCTGATCGTGTCGAGTGCCGCGGCTGATTACCGCGACAGGGGTCTGTGATGAGCGGCCATGCGCGATAAGCTGCTGTGCAATCTCTGCGGCCTTCATCGTTCCCATATAAATCGCCAGTGTCTGACGCCCACGTGCCAGCGTTGACCAGTCCAGCTCGTCGCCATCCGGGCGACAGTGACCGGTAATAAAAAGCACGCTTTGTGCGTAGTCACGGTGCGTCAGCGGAATCCCCGCATACGCCGTGACGCCCGCCGCAGCCGTCACACCGGGCACCACCTGAAACGTGATGCCAGACTGCGCCACCGCCTGCAACTCTTCGCCGCCGCGGCCAAAAATAAAGGGATCGCCACCTTTCAGGCGCACAACCCGCTTACCTTCCTGCGCCAGCGTCACCAATAGCTGATTAATCTCATCCTGCGGGAGCGAATGCGCACTGGCACGTTTTCCGACGCAGATGCGTTCGGCATCGCGGCGCACCAGATCCAGCACGTCGGGGCTGACCAGATGGTCATACAGCACCACGTCCGCCTGCTGCATCACCTGCAACCCTCGCAGCGTCAGCAATCCGGCATCGCCGGGGCCTGCGCCAACCAGTGCGACTTCACCGCGTGCCGCCGCTGGCTGCTGTTGTTCCTCTTGCTGAAGCGTAAGCTGCTGTTGCAATTCATCTTCGGCCTGCGCCAGTTGACCGGCGGACACCAGAGACGCAAAACGTCCGACAAACAGCCGCTCCCAAAAGCGACGGCGTGCCGGCATCGAATGCAGTCGGGTTTTAATGCTGTCGCGCCAGCTTCCGGCGATATCCGCCATCGTGCCCAGACTGGTCGGCAGTAAGGATTCCAGCTTTTCACGCAGCAGACGCGCCAGCACCGGTGCCTTACCGCCCGAGGAAATGGCGACGACCAGCGGAGAGCGATCGACAATCGAGGGGAAAATAAACGAGCACTTCGGCTGATCGTCCACCACGTTCACCAGCAAATGACGCTGATTGGCCGCCTCAAACACCGCCGCGTTCAGCTCGGCATCATCCGTAGCGGCAATAACCAGAAACACGCCGGATAGCAACTCTGGCGTAAACGTCTGCGCCAGCCATTCAACCTGCCCGACCTGATGCTGCACAGCCAACGGTTCAGCCAGCGCCTGCGCGACGATTTTTACCTCCGCACCCGCGCGTTGCAGTAGATCGATTTTGCGCGTCGCAACCTCGCCGCCGCCGACAACCAGTACCGGACGCTGACGAAGATCGGCAAATAAAGGGAGATAGTTCACAATCGCCTTAACTAAGCAAAAAAGTAGATAATGCGACTATACGGTGCGGATAGAACACTTATGAAATGCCGAATTGGAATGACAAGTTCCGTAATGGAATAACAATACGTTCACAAGCGTTATTCAGGCGATAAAAAACCGGGCGATGCCCGGTTTCTGTTTACCCTTCTTACCCTTCGTGCAGCCCACACTCGCGTTTCAGGCCGAAGAAGCGGGTTTCCTCTTCGCTCATGCCTGGTTCCCATTTGCGCGTAGTGTGCGTATCGCCGACCGACAAATAGCCTTGATCCCATAGCGGATGGTAGCTCAGGCCATTTTCTTTCAGATACTGGTACACCGTCCGGTTATCCCAGTCGATAATCGGCAAGAATTTAAATACGCCGCGCTGAATCGCCAGCACCGGTAATTCTCCCCGGCTGCCGGACTGCTCGCGGCGCAGGCCAGCAAACCACGTTTTCGCCTTTAACTCGCTCAGCGCCCGATTCATCGGCTCGACTTTATTCAGTTGGTTGTAGCGCTCAATGCCTTCCACGCCCTGCTCCCACAGCTTACCGTAGCGCGCCTCTTGCCAGGCCGCGGATTCAGCAGCGCGATAAACTTGCAGATTCAGCTTCAGCTGTTCCGTCAGCGCATCAATAAACTGATAGGTTTCAGGAAACAGATAGCCGGTATCCGTGAGGATAACCGGAATATCCGGCCGCTGCTGCGTCACCAGATGCAGCGATACCGCAGCCTGAATGCCGAAGCTGGACGACAAAACATAGTCGCCCGGCAGATTCTCCAACGCCCAGCTCACTCTTTCCTGCGCAGATAGCTGTTCAAGCTGACCATTCACGACAGCCAGCGCTGCCGCCTGCTCCGCTTTCGGTAACGCGTTGAGCGCCTCAAGGTTAAATTCGGCCATCAGGCTCTCCTGTCAGTCATAAAAATCGCGGGCGGGATCCAGCACCGGTTTAATGATATTGGTGCGAATGGTGAAATCACCGAAGCATTCATTCGGCTGGCGATCCTGCGCCCACAGCCCAATAAGCCGATCAATTTCCGCCAGGATCTCGGTTTCATTAATGTTCTCGCGATACATACGAGGAATACGTGTCCCTTCGCGATTCCCACCGAGGTGCAGGTTATAACGCCCTACCGCTTTGCCCACCAGACCGATTTCCGCCAGCATCGCACGGCCGCAGCCGTTCGGGCAGCCCGTGACGCGCAGAACAATGTGTTCATCACCCACACCGTGCTGCTGCATGATGTCTTCCACTTTCGTGACAAACTCCGGCAGGAAACGCTCAGCTTCCGCCATCGCCAGCGGACAGGTTGGGAACGACACGCAGGCCATCGAGTTCTTGCGCTGCTCGCTGACGCCGTCATCAATCAAACCGTGTTCACGCGCCAGCGCATCGATCTTCGCTTTGCTACGCGCAGGAACACCCGCGATGATCAAATTCTGGTTTGCCGTTAAGCGGAAATCCCCTTTGTGGATTTTAGCGATTTCCGCCAGACCCGTTTTCAGCGGACGGCCCGGATAATCCAGAATACGGCCATTTTCGATAAACAGCGTCAGATGCCATTTATTGTCGATGCCTTTTACCCAGCCGATACGATCGCCACGTCCGGTGAATTCATAAGGACGCACCGCTTCAAATTTCACACCGGCACGCGCTTCCACTTCCTGCTTGAAGTTGTCTACACCCACACGTTCCAGCGTGTATTTGGTCTTCGCGTTTTTACGGTTGGTACGATTGCCCCAATCACGCTGCGTCGTCACTACCGCTTCGGCAATCGCCAGCGTATGCTCAATGGAAATGTAGCCCAGCTCACTGGCCGTGCGCGGATAGGTTTCTTTGTCGCCATGCGCGATAGAAAGCCCACCGCCCACCAGCACGTTGAAGCCCACCAGACGGCCATTATCGGCAATCGCAATAAAATTGAGATCGTTCGCATGCAGATCCACATCATTCTGTGGCGGGATCACGACCGTGGTTTTGAACTTACGCGGCAGATACGTCGAACCCAGAATCGGCTCTTCATCCGTCGTCGCCACCTTTTCCTGATCCATCCAGATCTCGGCATAGGCGCGCGTCCGTGGCAGCAAATGTTCAGAGATCTTTTTCGCCCACTCATACGCCTGCTGATGCAGTTCGGACTCGATCGGGTTAGACGTACACAGCACGTTACGGTTCATATCGTTCGCCGTCGCCAGCGCATCCAGACCAATGCTGTTCAGCATCTGGTGTACCGGCTTCACGTTCGATTTGAGAATACCGTGATACTGGAACGTCTGGCGGTTCGTGATACGAATGCTGCCATATATCGTGCTTTCGCCAGCAAATTTATCGATCCGCAACCACTGCTCCGGCGTCATCACGCCCCCGGGCAGACGGCAGCGGAGCAGCATCGCATGGCGCGGTTCCAGCTTCTGCTCGGCACGCTCGGCGCGAATATCACGGTCATCCTGCTGATACATACCGTGGAAACGGATCAGCAGAAAATTGTCGCCTTTGAAGCCGCCAGTCAGACCATCGTTCAGGTCTTCAGCAATTGTGCCACGCAGGAAGTTACTTTCTGTCTTCATGCGTTCAGCATCAGTGAGCTTCCCTTCTACCACCAGAGGGCCAGGGTGTTTTTCACTGAAAACGTATTTTTCGCTCATTAGTACACATCTCGCTGATAACGGCGCTCAAGGCGCAGATCGCTTAAAAACTCATCGGCCTGTTCACTGTCCATGCCGCCATGCTCAACTATCACGTCCAGCAGTGCCCGCTCGACGTCTTTCGCCATACGGTTGGCATCACCACACACATACAGATGCGCACCGTCCTGAATCCAGCGCCAGACTTCCGCGCCTTTTTCCCGCAGTTTGTCCTGCACATAGACCTTGTGCGCCTGATCGCGCGACCAGGCCAGATCGATGTTGGTCAGCAGACCATCTTTAACGTAGCGCTGCCATTCAACCTGATACAGAAAATCTTCCGTGAAGTGTGGGTTACCAAAGAATAGCCAGTTTTTCCCTTCTGCCCCTTCGGCATCGCGTTGTTGCATAAAGGCGCGGAACGGCGCAATCCCGGTGCCCGGCCCAATCATGATGACCGGCGTGTCAGAATTGGCAGGCAGACGGAAGTTATCGTTGTGTTCGATGAAGACGCGGATTTCATCATCTTCGCTCAGTCGGTCAGCCAGATAGCTGGAGGCACCACCGGCACGCTCACGACCTTCATATTCGTAGCGCACCACGCCAACGGTGATATGCACTTCGCTTTCGACTTCTGCCTGCGAGGAAGCAATAGAGTAAAGACGCGGCGTCAACGGACGCAACAGGCCCAGCAGTTGCTCCGCCGTCAGCTCAGCCGGCGCCTGTCGCACCATATCCACCAGCGGCGTGCGCTGTGCAAACTGCTGAAGCGCAGGCTTATCAGCCAGCAACGACAACAGCGTTTCATTACGCGACAGTGCCGCATATTTCTCGACGATCGGCGCGGTGTTCTGCGTCAGCTCGAAGTGGCTTTTCAGCGCCTGCGATAATGGCAGCGTCTTGCCGTCAACGCTGACGGACTCGTCGCCTTTCAGCCACAGCAGTTCCAGCAATTCCTGAACCAGCGCAGGATCGTTATCGAACCACACGCCCAGCGCATCTCCCGGCTGGTAACGCAAACCGGAATCGCCCAGATCGATCTCGATATGGCGAACATCCTTTTCGGAGTTACGTCCGGTGACTTTCTGATTTACGGCAAACGTGGCATGCAGCGGTGAGGATTTGCTGTACGGGCTACTGGTAATTTCATCCAGTGCACCCTGAGCGGCAATCTGCGCGACGGCTTCGCCTTGAACCGGCACCCGCGCCTGCAAAATATCGACCAGTTGGCGTCGCCATTGTTCGGCAAGCGTCTGATAATCCACATCGGCATCCACACGATCCAGCAGACGTTCAGCGCCTAACTCAGCCAGACGGCTATCGAAATCCTTACCCGCCTTGCTGAAGAATTCGTAAGACGTATCACCCAGACCAAACACGGCAAACGCGGTGTCTTTCATCTCTGGGGCTTTTTTGGACAACAGGAACTTATGCAGCGCGACCGCCTCTTCCGGCGGCTCCCCTTCTCCCTGCGTCGAGGCCACGATCAGCAGCAGTTTTTCCTGTCCGATTTGCTTGAATTTGTAATCACCCGCATTGACCAGATTAACGGACAACTTGGCCGCCAGCAGATCGTCACGCAGCTGTTCCGCAACCCGGCGCGCATTGCCGGTCTGTGAAGCGGAGATCAGTGTGATCGTTTGTACTGGCACCGTGACTGCGGCGGCTGTCGTTGCCGTGGCAGTTATCGCCCCCGGCTGCACGTTCCCAGGCTGCTGTACCAGCCCCCAGAAATAGCCGGATAGCCAGGCCAGCTGCGTCGATGAGAAATCACCGGTTGCCGCCTGTAAACGCGTTAATTGCTCCGCACTCAGCGGAAGCAATGAAGTGGGGGAAACCGGAGTAGTCATTGTGATTTCTGTTTCCTTGTGCCTGTGCTGTTAGCCAACGACGCTAATACAAAAACATGCAATAAAAAGATGGATGGAGGATAAGGGTAACGATCTGCATCTTAACAATTAAAGAAATGATGGAAATATTAAATAACCAAAATGACTAAATGGTTTTTCTGATAGTCCTTATTGCTTAAAGTGTTATAGCCGATGGCATGCGCCTTTTATGAGGATATCGGTAAGAATGCATTCGGAAAGCGGGGCTTATGCGCAGCCCATATAAACCAGTCCTTCATACGTAAATACAAAGGGCATCGCGGATTTTGCCGTTATCCGGCGTAAAAAATTATGCTGAGGAGATAGCAGGCTTAGGATGAGCCGCATGGACGCGGCGAGAGCTTGCGCCACGTCGGACAAAAACGTCAGAGACGTTTTTGAACAGCACTCGTGCTGGCCCGAAGGGCGAGCCCCATTTATGGGGCGAGTAAACGTGTCGCAAGCGATCCGTTAAGCCTGATACCGACGAAGGAACCGCGTCAGCGGCATAATTCCCCGCCAAAAGCCAGGGGTCACGGGGCGAGCGGCGTTTGAGCCGCCCCGTGTCGGGCGCGTGCTACGAGGTAGCATGACAATAACGGTATTATCGCGCACGAAACTGCCCCACAGTGGCATAAAAATGTTGCTAAGAGACAGCTACAAACAAGGTACTCACTAAATTTTCAGAACTTTCATGCCAAAATCGTCTGGATTCACGATGTTTTCGAGCTTACCGACCTGCAACAAGTCACCTTTAGATACGATGCTGCTGATATTGGTATCAGGAAAGCGAAGGTTCTTAACAAGGTGCACCGCAATAGGCCGGCCCTTTTTATCAATATCCATCACCCACCCGAGGAAGCCTCCCGAGTATTTCGCCAGACTGCCTATTGGGTAGAGGCCGTAAATCTGGACGTACTTGACCAGTACAACCTTGTCATAGGCGGCGTTCACCTCATAGATTTTGCGGTAGGCAGCCAATGGCGTGCGGGGCGAAACACCATTACGCGCATGCCTGAGCTTATTAATCGCTTTAATGACAGAAACCAGCCGGACTAACCGCGACAATTGTTCAGCGCGTTTGCCTTGCGGATAGCCGCTACCGTCCAAACGTTCATTAGCATTCTCGATGACATCGCGGCAAGTGGGGCTGATTGCCCAGCCCAGTTCACGTAACTTCTCGCACAGCACCGCCACGTGACCACTCAGGATCGCTTTCTGCGTCGGATTCATGTTGACCTTTAGCGATGGCAGACGGGCATTGACCAACAGCGGTTTACCCATGGTGTGAAGTAACGCGCCTAACACCGCCTCGCGTGCATAGGGATCGTGTGGATCGGCAAGGAGCAGCATGTCGGCCAGCTTTCCCGCAACCTGCACCGCATGCCTGACCCAATCCGCCTCATCACGCAGGTACGACAGCGCATACAGAAAAGCCTTTCTCTCTTTTTTGACCATATAGAGCAGGGTATCGACACAGTCATAAAAGATCTCAACGGGCAGTTGATTGCGCGTTTTTATGTACATCAGCCCAATCTGAAGCCGATGGGCAACCTCCATGACGCCTCGTTCCATAGGCGTCTGGCGGGTGCGTTTCTCACTTTCCTGGCTTTCTCGCAGCAAGAGGTTTTTCTCCTTGGTGCCCGGAATGAACAACGGGGACGAATACACCATGCTGCCAGTGACGCCGGTTCGGTACGCCGCCTCTCTTTCCGACTCATTCGTATAATGAAGCAGGGCTTCAGACTGGGATGAAGACAAATTCATAAACTGGATACCGACAGCCGCATAGCCATTATTCCCAAAAGGTCGTATATGGCGAATTCTTCCCTCGGCATAAAAGCTTTCCCCGTTAGGAAACTCAAGCGTAATGCCGGGGATATCCTGACCCACACCAATCGCAATACTTTCAACCAGATCGATTTCGACCATACACCCGCCGGTCGATAAATTACGCAGCGTACCGGGCACGTTAAGCGTGTGCATATAAACGTCGATACGGACCCGAGCCTGCATGCCAAGAATAAAGGGAATGCGAATCGCCCCTCGGTTTTCAGTGACGAAAACAGATTCTGGCAGGCGACACTCCAGACGATAAAACATGCTATCCGTCTTGAATAGTTGGGTAGGAATATTACACAGACTGTAGGTTTCTCGTTCGATGTTCTCCGTGCCTTTGAGCGCCTCCAGATCAAAATTCAAACCGCCATCGGCAAGATATCTATCGATATCCGAGCCAGAATATTCTACTGCCAACACGATACGGTTTTTATCCAGATTCAATTCCGCAACGTCAGCCTTTAATGCATATAGCATATCCTTGGCATAGATAGACATCACATATGAATGTTGCAGCAATGCGCTAATCACTTTAGCGGGAGGAGGAGAAAAGTGTTCCACGATAAGATCTACCTATTAACGCGACGGTGATATACCCCAAAATCCAAAAAGGATTTCTCTTTTAATAGAAACAAATTTTTACACGGAATTAAATTTTTTACACACATTAAACACAGTAGAAAAACACTTATCCTTACTGAGTAAGACATTCCCCAGATTTAATTTATGCGTTTTTCTTCACTCCAGTACCATTACGAAACGACGAGCTTCATGTTGTTTATCATCCTAACAAGGATGCTATGAAGTCACAACGGTCATGCATTACCGCCAGGTTGATTTAAATTCAAACAAAAACAACTTAACCACCAATAAAACAAAATTAAGCAATTTTAAATACCAGTTAAATTAATAAAAACCAGATTAAACACCAATCACAACATAGATTTAAACGATCATTATTTTTCATTCAATAGTCAGCAACTATCAAATGAGAATTATTGATCATTTTAAACAATTTCCAAATATTCCAAATTGCTGTGTAGAATCCAGACGAGCAAAGCTATGGAATTCCTATTTCTATGGAGAGGGTGAGTAATCAGTAAAATGAATACAACAACATTGAATATTGATGGAAAAATTCTTAGGCTGACCGCAGAGTTCCAGCCTATCATCCATCTCCCTCACAATAAAATATTCCGCTATGAAGCCCTCGCCAGGTTTTATAATTCGGAAGGGACGCTCATATCGACTCAACAAACAATAGATAAAATAGAGAAGTATAAAGCAATTGATAAAGTGACAGACTTTATGTTTGATGTAGTCTGTCAGGTAATAAAAAACAAAAGCAGCATGACAATATCATTCAATCTTTCACATTTACTGTTTAATAACTCTGCCTATCTGGAAACGTTATACCAAAAATGCGTCATGCATCAGGTTAGCCCAAAGAATATAGAAATAGAGATCAGTGAAAAAACGACCCGACAGCAGTTAATAGACGGGATCCCCTTTTTAAATCAGGCCAAGAAATATGGCTTTATGATTTCATTAGATGACTTCGGCGCAGGAAATCTACAAATAGACAGCCTGAACCTGTTTGACTTCGATACCATAAAAATCGATCGCTCTATTATCGATGGCATCGGTAAAGAAGAGACAAAATCACAAAAACTAAAGGTCTTATTAAACAAACTCATTCCTCTTGGCGTAAACATTATCTGTGAAGGCGTGGAGAAGGCGACCGATTTGAACCGGTTAAACAAATACCACCCCATTGGGATTCAAGGATATATCTTCTATCGGCCACTCACATTCAGCCAGTTAAGGCTGCTGGAAGGCTTTTAGCCGATATCCTTCAGTTCTGCTGCCCGACGTCGGCTGATGAACGCGTCATCATGCCGCCGATAGTCGACATTCCCACGATAACTGCCCCGCCAACAACCTCTTACACGATCGACATTAGCGAACAGGCTCACATTTCTGGCGTTCGCCCCAGGAATTTATCCTTTGCGATAGCACATCAATGCGATACTCACACCAGTGACAACGGGAGAAAAATGATGTGGCAACGACGCGCACTGGAACTCAATACGCAAGATATTTGGCACTGGCAACAGGTCCTCTCGGTCATCGATTATGCCCGTGAACAGGGTTTCAATACGCTGGTGCTGGGTGCGGCGGATTTGCTGGATAAGCTGGTAACGCCAGAAGCCTACAATAACGCGCGTTTTGACGATCGCATCAGCAGCCAGCAGCGTTCTCGCTGTGTTTACCTGAATCAGGTCGCGGCGCACTGCCGTGAACAGGGGCTGGCCCTGTATCTGCAATGCAAAGAGCTATCGTTTCCCACAGATTTACTGCTCCATCACCCGGAATTACTCGACGACAAACATAGCCTCCGCATGGATACCGATTTTTGGGGCGACTACCTTGCCGCCAAAGTCGAGCTGCTGATGCAGCAGATCCCGCGGCTGAGCGGCCTGCTGTTGGCGATCTCCAACAGCGATAGCCTGCTGCGCTTTTCCGCACCGTCCGGCGATGAAATCAACGGCGTCGTTCCCGTCACAACACACTGGCCGACGAACGCCGACAGCGAGCAGATCTATCACCGCCTCTTCTCCGCCGTCGCACGCGTGATGCACTACCACCAGCGCCACCTGGTATTACGCGCCTTTCCCGCCAGCCATCAGGACATCGGTAATGTGCTGAACGCCATTCGCACATTGCCGGAATCCGTTTCTGTCGCCATCAAAGTCACGCCGGAACGCTTCTGGCCTGAGTTCCCCAATAACCCTGCGCTGCTGGACGTCAGCGGGCGTGAAGTCTGGGTTGAACTGGATTTGGCTGGGGAAGAAGTGGGCTGGGGCAATCTCCCCTTCCTGCGCTACACCGAAGTTCAGGGGCGGCTGCTGTGGTGTCGGGAGAAAAATCCGGCGATTGTCAGCGCGCTGTGCCGTATCAGTTGGGAAGGCGTGGACAACCACAGCGTGATCGGCACGCTCAGCGAATTTACGCTATTCGCCTCTTCCCGCTTACTCACTCACCAAACCGCATCGACAAACGAAAGTGCGCTGTTTGCACAATGGCTGATGGCACGTTATCAATGGCAGCCGGATGAGACGGTGCTGCATACGATGCAGGCTCTGCTGGATCAGGCACATCAGGCTATCTCCCTGTCGCTGTACGCACGCCACCACGTTTTTCATCGCCACAGCCTGCTGCCGACCAGCTTTGGTCAGGCGATCTGGAGCCTGTACGGTCAACTCAACCGCAACCACTGGCTGCCGGGCTCCGGTCAGGATATTACCTTCGATCCGCAGCACGCCGAGCTGGCTTCGCAGAACCTCTATCACATCGCGAAAGAGAAAGATGCCGCGTGGCAGCTGGCGGAACAGTGCCAACAGGCCGCCCTGCAATTCTCCCGTGAACACACGATGCCGGAAGCGCTTAGACAGCGCTGGCAGCAGGAATGGCGCGGTCTGACGCTGTACTGCCGCGCCTTTGTTCATGCGCAGAAAGCCTTCTTTACGCTGCACTACTGCAAACAGGTGGAGAACAACTGGACGCTGCGGGAAATCGCCAAAACCAATATTCAGGCGCTGTACGGTATCGGGCATGAGATGGAGGATTTTTGCCTGCAACACCGGGCGTACCCGGTGAGCATGCATGTGATGTTTGATGCCGGGCGTCCACGCGCGTTAGCCGATAGCCTGCAACAGCAGTTGGCTGAACTCACGTAACGCACCGGCCAATAAAATACCTTAGTCAGTAATTATCTGAGTTAGTCATTCGCTTAGCGAATCACCCGCTTCAGGATGCGCTCACCTGAATTGCTGAAGTTTTTCGCCGATTCTTCCACGCTCTTTTTGCCGTAGTCGAGCTGTTCGATAGTTTGCAGGATCAGGCTGGCAAGCTGCGGATCTTCAAGATACGAGGACACAGGCGTTTGCATCGGTTTTTCCAGCGCCATCGAGAGTCCGACAACCGATAGATCGTTCGTATCCAGCTTCTGCTTTTCTTCCAGCGCTTGTCTGGCAATACGGCTGAGCGGAATACCGCGCTCAGTGCCCATCAGCAGCGCGCCTTCAGGATCGTTCATCAGATAATTCAGCAACAGCGCCGCTTCTTTCGGATGTTTGGTATTTTTACTGATGGCAAACAGCATGGATGGCTTGAAGAACTGCCCGGAATTATCCGACCCCGGCGTCATGATGTACGGCCCTAATTCGAGCTTGCCGGGTGCCGCCAGCGGATCGGCGTATTTCTTCACAACCGAAATCCACAGATGGGCGCCGCCGTATTCCCCATTAATCCAGGGGCGTGTTTCATACATGCCGACTTTGCCAAACGCGTTGTAATACTTCGAGGATGGCATCACATGTTCGTCGATCAAGCGCTTGTAGAAGCGAAACGCCTCGATCCATTGCGCCTCACTGTAGTTAAAGCGTTTGTTCTTTTCGTCGATCATGCCGATCTGGTATTTCTGCGTCATGTAATAGTTGAGCAGTTCCAGCAAGCCTTCACCGCTGTCCTGCGCAGGCGATGCGATGGGGAAATAGTTATCACCCAATTTCTCTTTAAATACCTTGCCCGCATGGAACAGCTCATCCCAGGTGGTGGGATACGGCAGCCCGGCTTTCTTCCAGGTTTCCGCGTTGTAGTACATCACCAGCGCATTCAGCGAGGTGGAAATCGCATTCACCTTGCCGTCAATCGTCGCAGGCTTCAGCGCATCTTCAGGGAAATCCTGCAATTTTAACGTATCGGTCAGCTTATTCAGGTCATAAAAGCCGGTGCCGGTTTTGGAAAAAATCGGCAACCAGTTCCAGTTAACCTGCATGACATCCGGTTCTTCCCCGCTGGCAATCTGCGTGGTCAGGCGGGATAAGTGCCCGTCCCAGCCGGTATATTCCGGCCTCACGCTAATGTGCGGATATTTTTTCTGAAATGCCTCCAGCGCGGTCAACGTCGCCTGATGACGGCTGTTTCCTCCCCACCAGGAGAGGCGCAATTCCACGGGTTCAGCAGCCTGCGCGAACGAACAGAGCGCAGAGAAGGCGATGACAATCAGTCCAGGTAATCTCATTTTTCCCCCAACGACATTATTATTGTGTTTGTGCGTGTGTCTGGCGTACTGGTGTGACGATATAGATGAGAAAGCAGGTCAGGTACATAGCCGTGAATCAAACCATTTCTCGACTCTGACAAGATAGGCAGAACCCTTTTTGTCGCGCCAGCCACTACGGCGGGAAAACGCGTGATTTGCGGGACTGGCGGAAGAAATGTTGATGACCGCATCGCGTTAGCGAGCGTTTCAACCACGCGACACGAGCGCTATCTGGCGCAGCAGGGAGGTGCCTCACATCATTAACCGACACACCACACCAAAAAGAGATTTAATTCACAAATAAGAAACACAAAAACAACAAAACTGCACCACACAGGCGGTAAAAGAGAAAAAGCAGCGTAAAAACGTGATGAAACACACATCGCATAAAATGCCGCATCTTCTTCTTCGTTATGCCTTTCACATTCTCTTACGCCACACGCCGTGCGCTGTGAAGCCCGCTCCAACCTCCGCAGATTTCATCACAACAGGCACAGCCAAAGACCAGAAAACGTGCTGCAATCCGTTCATTAATGGTAAACCGTGGATGACACGATGAAACACTCGATTCAGTCATACTCCCCTGCCGCCGACGGCATTACGCTGGATACCGCCGTCTTTCAACAGGCTATCGATCGGATTGCGGCACAGGGCGGCGGCACCCTGACGGTAGAACCGGGGCGCTATCTGTTAGGAGGATTGCTGTTGCCTTCCAATTTTTGCCTGCTGTTGGAGGCGGGGGCAGAGTTAATCGTTAGCGGTGACTATGAGCAATTTGCGCAGGCCACCACCATCAGCATGGCCGAACTGTCGCACCGGGCGTTTCTTTATGCTTACCAGCAGCGCAATATCACGATCTGCGGTCAGGGTAAGATCATGGGAAATGCCGACGCCTATTTCTCGGCGGAACCCGACGATCAGGGCTATCGCCTGCCTGCACAACATCGCCCGCGCATTGTGGTCTTTGAGGATTGCGAACACGTCCGCCTGTGCGATTTTACGATTGAGCACGCCCCAATGTGGACCGTGCATCTGGTCAGCAGTCGCCAGATCGTCGTCGAACGTCTGACGATTGATAACGATCTGAGCATGGCGAATACCGATGCGCTGGATCTCGACAGCTGCCAGCAGGTGCAAATCAGCAACTGCTCGCTAAGCGCCGCTGATGATGCGCTGTGCATCAAAACCACCAATAAGCCGCCCCATCTGCAACGTAAAGTGCAGCAGGTCGTCATCAGCAATTGTCTGTTGCGATCCAAGAGCTGCGCCCTGAAGGTCGGCACCGAAACCTTTGCCGATATTGAAGATATTTCCGTCAGTAACTGTGCCATTTACGATACCAACCGCGCGATCGGCCTGATCTCCCGCGATGGCGGTGCGTTCCGACGCCTGCAGTTCAGCAACATTACGTTCCAGTGCGTCGCCGCGCATCCGTGCCACTGGGGCAAGGCCGATCCGATCTTTATCTCCGTACGCTATCGCGATCCCGCCATCGAACCGGGCCGGATCGAAGCGGTACAGTTTTCTCAGATCGCGGGGATCAGCGAGGGGGCGATTAACCTGCACAGCACGCCCGCAGGCTACATTCGTGATGTCCATTTTCATGCCGTACACCTCGAACAGCGGCAGAGCGACTCGCCGGAACAGGGCATGTACGATGTGCGTCCACCCTGCAACCCGGAACGCCCTACGGGTATGGGGCTGGACAATGCCTATCGGGTCGATCCCACAACGGGACGTGCATTCGGCGTTGAACACTACCCTGGCGGCATGCCCGCGTTATTTGCTCGTGGTGTCCTGAACCTGACCACCAGCCATATGACGATCCACCGTCCCGATCCGCTGCCCTCCGGCTGGCATCACGCCGAGATCGTGCAGCAGGAAGAATAAGTGATTCAAGCGACACTTTCGGGTAGTATGCGACGGTTTTTTGCATACTATGTTCTGAAAGCCCCCTTTTCAGAACGAAACCGGGAACCTCGCTATGGTCACTACGCTATTTAAAGATTTTCAGTTTGAAGCCGCACATCATTTGCCTCACGTGCCGGAAGGCCACAAATGCGGGCGGCTGCATGGGCACTCTTTCATGGTGAGACTGGAAATTACCGGTGAAGTGGATCCGCATACCGGATGGGTGATGGATTTCTCTGAGCTGAAAGCCGCGTTCAAACCTACGTGGGAACGGTTGGATCATCACTATCTGAATGAGATCCCTGGGTTGGAAAACCCGACGAGTGAAGTGCTGGCGCACTGGATCTGGCATCAGCTGAAGCCGACATTACCGCTGCTCAGCGCCGTGATGGTGAAAGAAACCTGCACCGCTGGCTGCGTCTATAAAGGCGAGTAAACCGCCGAACTACATCTTTCTGTAACATGTCCCCGTCATTCTGCTTGTGATGCATTCATCATCATAATCATAATGAATAGGGGATCCCCATGTTGTTTTCAGTCAGAAAATTAGCTGTCGCGCTTTCGTTTTTCTCACTCTGTGCAACGGCTGCGCCGATCAATATTCTCGATTTCCCGCAGCCGAAAAATACCCCTGATGAAATTTATGCCGTCACGGAAATTCCAGCGGGCAGCATGATTAAGTATGAAACCGATGCAGAGACCGGGTTCATTATTGCCGACCGTTTTCAATCAATGCCAGTGGCGTATCCGGCAAACTACGGCTCGCTCACCCAGTCATTAGGCGGTGACAACGATCCTCTCGATGTGATTTTTTATACCCGCGCCCCGCTGATCCCCGGTTCACTGATTAAGCTGCGTCCGATTGGCATCCTGAAAATGATCGATGCAGGCGAAGTCGATGACAAAATTGTCGCGGTTCCAACCAGCAAAATCGATCCGACCTATGACAACATCAAAACAATTGCCGACCTGCCGCCCATTGAACAGGAAAGGCTACAGGCTTTCTTCCGGGTCTATAAACAGCTGCCGGCAGGAAGAAAAGTGGTTGAGCTAAAAGGATTTGAAGACGTCAATGCCGCCAAAACAGTGATTTCAGCGGCCCATGACAGCTATATGAAGAACCATAAACAGCCATAAATAGCCATGAAGAATCACCAGTAATCAGGCGATATTCAGGTATTTATGTGTCTGCATAGACAGCCGCCAGTTGCGGGCGATGCAGGTCGCAATACACAGTTTGGTCGCATCGTCTTTCTGGCTGATCGGCTGTAGCGCTACTATGCGCGGCTTATCATCATCAAGCCGCGCCAGTAGCGCATCCAGTGCTTCAATATCACGCTCACGCGCCACCGGGTGTTTGATCTCATCCGCTCGTTGCAGCGCCCGATCGAGCACTTTCATACCACCGCGCATATTCACCTTCGGCGATACCGTCACCCAGGTTTTGGGCGAACAGCGCACGTCGTGGGTACCGCTGGTTTCAATCTGGCAACTAAAGCCCTGCTTTTCCAACTGTAGCGTCAGCGGTGTCAAATCGTGGATGCACGGCTCACCGCCAGTGATCACAATGTGGCGCGCCGTGTAGCCCTGTTGCGCCATCAGCGCCAGAATGTCGTCCGCACTCGCCGCGCCCCAGGCATCGCTTTCTTCCGTTTTCACCAGCACCTGATCCAATGAGGTTTCCCGCTCTGCCAGCTTGTCCCAGGTGTGTTTGGTATCGCACCAGCTACAGCCTACCGGACACCCTTGCAGGCGCACAAACACCGCCGGCACACCGGTAAAATAGCCTTCGCCCTGTAACGTCTGGAATATTTCATTAATCGGGTACTGCATGGTTTTCACTGTCTCGTTCACTTAAAAATGCATTATACCCTAAATCCTCCGCGTTGCAGGACGGCAGCGATGCGGTGGCAAATCCGGCGGGAACGCGTCAGCTCGGTGACAGTTGAGTAATTCGCTCAGTGCGTCAATAATCAATCTGTTGTTACAACTTCACCTGCTTTCATATGTTTCATTATTAACAAGGACAAAAATAAATGAAGTTATTGAAACCGTTAGCCCTATTACTCGCCTCTTGTGCCTTTGTGCCTGCATTTTCTCAGGCGCAGGATATCACTCAGGTTAAAACCCAGCCGGGCTATTACCGCATGATGCTGGGCCAGTTCGAAATCACGGCACTGTCTGACGGCACCAATACCATGCCGATGGATAAACTGTTGCAGCGGACACCACCGGAAAAAATCACCGAACTGCTGGCAGAAAAAGCGCTGACGCCGCAGGTAGAAACCTCCATCAACGCCTATTTGGTCAATACCGGCAAACACCTGATTCTGATCGATACCGGCAACGGTAAACAAAGCAATCCTACCGTAGGAAAAGTGCTGCCGAATCTGATTGCGGCGGGTTATAAACCTGAGCAGGTCGACACCATATTGATGACCCATCTGCACGGCGACCATTTTGGCGGTTTAGTGCAGGACAATAAGCTGAACTACCCGAATGCCACCGTGTATGTCAGCCAGCCAGAAACCGATTTTTGGCTCAGCCCGGATAATCTGAAGAGTGCGCCAGAGAACAGAAAGGCCGCGTTCCAACGCGTGCAGAGTACCTTTGATGCCATTCGCAAAGAGAACAAGCTGAAAACGTTCCCGGCTCAGCAGGCAACGTTGTTACCCGGCATCACCGCGATTCCGAGTCCGGGACATACACCGGGGCATACGTCGTTTCTGATTGAGAGCGAAGGCAAAAAACTGCTGGCATGGGGAGACATCATTCATGCAGAAGCGGTACAGATGAGCTTACCGGCCACTACCATCAGCTTTGATTCAAATATGGATCAGGCGACAGAATCCCGTAATAAAGCACTGGCCGACGCAGCCAGTCAGGGTTACTGGGTTGCAGGCGCTCATCTGCCCTTCCCTGGCATCGGCCACGTGGGGACACGTCTGGAACGCAACGGCACCACCAACGGCTACCGCTGGCTTCCGGCGAACTACAGCGTGGCAGGGTTGTCACAATAATTTCAATGCTGCCACTCAAGCAGGAGGCCAGTCTGCCTCCTGCTCTGCAACCACCTCAGCAATTTGCTCATACACCCACTTTATCGCCGGGTTACTGTCCTGCCGGGCATGCCAAAGCGCCGAGAGCGTATACGTCGGTAACGCAAGCGGTACGGGGCTGTCGATCAGGCCATAATGCTGACACCACAGTGTCGCCAGCTTTTCCGGTACGGTAGCGACGGCTGGTGTGTGCTGCAAGATTCCCGGCAGAGCAGAGAAATGCGGCGTGGTGTAATGAATTGCCCGTGCCATTCCCTGTTTTTCCAACATGTCGTCCACAATGCCATGCGCACGTTCACGGTACGTCACCAGTAAATGACGCTGCTGGCAGTATACGGCCAAAGAAAGAGGACGCGGCAGATCAAGCTGCTGCGGATGCCACAACGCCCTGAATCCTGACGAGAGTAAGGCTTGTTGCTTCATCCAGCCAGCCTGTGAACTGGCAACGGACACCACCAGATCGACGCTGTCATTTTCCAGACGCGCCACATCCAAAAACGGATCGGTGGCCACAAGGTTGATACGTAAATAAGGGGCATGGGTTTTGAGTCGTTTCAGCAGCAGCGGCATCAACCAGATTTCCACCCAATCGGTCATTCCCAGCGTAATCACACGTGAATCAGTCAGCGGCTCAAACCTCTCAGGTTCACCCAGAACCGACTGTAAGTGTTCAAAAGCAGGTGACAACTGGGTCGCCAGATAATCCGCACGCGCCGTCGGGCGCATCACCTGTCCCGTACGGATAAACAGCGGATCGTCAAACAGCGTACGTAAACGCGCCAGCGCCCCGCTCACGGCAGGCTGCCCCAAATGCAACTTATCCGCCGCTGCGGAGACACTTTTCTCGCGATACAACACCAGAAATGTCACCAGCAAGTTTAAATCCACGCCGTGAAAATCATTTTCCATGATAGTCAGTATCAAATTAATCAATTTGAACAATAGTACAACCAACAGAATAATCCTTCCAATCCCTGACAAGCAGGGTCCCCTTCCAGGAGTACGTGATGAAAATAAATATTCTGAAGCAGACGTTATTATCGGTCGTTTTACTCGCGGGAATGCCAGTTATAGCCAGTGCTGAAGCGGTACCTCAACTGAAAACACAGGCACCGGGTTATTACCGGATGATGCTAGGTCAATTTGAAATCACCGCCCTTTCTGACGGTACGGTCACTATTCCACTGGATAAACTGCTCACTCATATTTCCCATGAGGAAATGCTACATCTGCTGGCACAAAAGAATCTCCATCCGCAGGTGGAGACCTCCATTAACGCGTATCTCATCAATACGGGCAAACAGCTGATACTGGTAGACACAGGGGCTGGGCCGTTGTTTGGGAAACTGGGAGGGAAATTACCCGACAACCTGCGCGCCGCCGGCTATCCCCCCGAGAAGATCGATACTGTTCTGCTGACCCATATTCATGCCGACCATTCCGGCGGTGTGTCGCGTGACGGCAAGCTGGTTTTCCCTAATGCCACCGTTTATGTTAACCAGAAGGATGCGGATTTCTGGCTCAATCCGGCCAACAGCGCGCATGTGCGGGAGAGCGAGAAACACACATTCGGACAATCTGAAGATTCACTGCACCCCGTGGTTGTCGCAAAGCGGCTGAAAACCTTCTCCGGCAAACAGCAGCTTTTTCCGGGTATTACCGCCGTGCCGGCACCGGGACATACGCCGGGGCACAGCCTTTATCAAATTGAAAGTGAAGGCCAGAAACTGACGCTGTGGGGCGATACGATCCATGCCGAAGCCGTGCAATTTCCTCGCCCTATGACCACGATCGATTTCGATCGCAATATGGATGAAGCCTCAGAGGCTCGCTTACAGATTCTGGCCGAAGCGGCACAGAATAATGAATGGATTGGTGCGGCACACATTTCCTTCCCCGGTTTAGGCCAGGTCAAAGCCGTGTATGATGCTAACGGTAAACCAAACGGTTACCGCTGGCTCCCGGCGAATTACAGCCTGTCAGGACTAAAAAATTAGGTGTCAGAATGGAACGCAATTATGGGTTTTGCCGTTATCCGGCGTAAAAATTATGCAGCGGTGGGCGTGGCCGCCGAGTGAGCGGCATGGATGCCGCGAAAGTCAGTGCCGCGTCGGGAACGCGTCACTGACGGCTCGAATCGCGGTCATGAACACCGATGGCACCGCGCAGCGGCATAATTTAGCAGGAAGCCAGGGTTCACAGGGTGGCGGCGACTGAGCCTCCCTGTGTCGGGCGCGTATACGGTATCGCATATAAATAGCGGCGGTATCGCGCACGAAACGAGCCTCTTAGCCAGCATAACCGATATGACTAAGAGGCAACGCTCACGTTAACCTAATTACAGATACACCCGCAGATATTCCGCCAGGCAGAGAATCGCCATTGCCTGACCGTATGGCATGGAGGTCAGCGCGATGTTGCGATAGAAATCCAGATCGTTGCCCATCGCGGTGCCGAATGACACCTGCGTCAGTTCGCCGTCCTCATTAACGTGATTAATCACACCGCGAATCGCTTTCTCCGCCACCTCAGCGTAACTCGGATCGACGTAGCGCTTACGCACCGCTTTCAGGATCCCGTAGGCAAAACCGGCGGTTGCCGAGCTTTCAAGGTACGAGTTCGGATCGTCGATCAGCGTGTGCCACAGGCCGCTGTCATCCTGATATTTCGCCAGCGCTGCAATCTGGCTTTCCAGCACCTGCAACAGGAAGCGGCGCGTCGCATTGTGTTCCGGCAGATCCAGCAGTTCGATAAACTCAGGAATCACGATGGTCAGCCAGCTGTTACCACGCGCCCAGCGCGCTTTCGCGTAGTTGTGCTGCCCTTCGAACGTCCAGCCGTGGAACCACAGGCCGCTTTCGCGATCCATCAAATATTGCACATGCAACAGGAACTGATACGTGGCTTCTTCCACAAACTCCGGCCGGTTTAACAACTTGCCGATTTTCGCCAACGGCAGCACACTCATCATCAGCGTGTCGTCCCACAGCTGCTGGTGGTTTTCGTTGTTATAAACAATGTGCTGCAAGCCCTGCTTGTCCGTGCGCGGCATTTCGTACATCACCCACTCCGCCCAGCGCTCCAGATACGGCAACCAGCGCGCATCGCCTGTTTCTTCATAGCGATAAGCCAGCGTCAGGAACGGGCACACGGTGTTCACGTTCTTCGTCGGCGTACCCTCCGCCAGACGCTCGGTAAACCAGTCGTCGATGATGGCGCGCATCTGCTCGTCGCCCGTTTGCTGGTAATACTGGTAAATCCCGTACAGCCCGATGCCGTGCGTCCATTCCCAGCCCGCCCAGCCTTTGGTATCAATCACCCGACCATCGTCCAGCCGTAACAAGAACTCACCGGTTTTATCCTCAATATTCACCAGATTGTCGGTGATACGGCAAATCAGCGCCTTCAGATCCTCACGGGAGATGAAGCGTTCCGGCTGACGTAAAAGCGGGCTATGTTTTACACTGAATACGGTCATAGTCATTCATCCAATTGAGTTATCAGTTAACAGGTCAATACAGTTACGACTGCGTGGCGTGCGTGATCGACTTGTCGCCTTTATGGCGGTTCAGGTAGCCGATGTTGTTATTGCCCCACAGTGATTCATACGGCATACCGGCCAGCATTTCGACCGTTGCCCGCGCCTGCGGCGTAATCTTCTCCGGCACAGGGCGTCCGGCTTCGCGCATTTTCAGCGTTTCTTCCCGCAGCACGCTGTGCGTTTGCAGATTGAGTTTAAAACGCAGAGAAACCAGAAAGCCCAGCGCCAGCACGCCCACGGTGCCAATGCTCAAAATCATCAGGATAGTGTGGCTGACGCCCGGAGCCTGTACGCTCTGGCCGGATACAAAGCCGGAGAGCTGTAACACCACGCCCACCAGCATCACCGCACCAGCCTGAGAGGCTTTACGGGTCAGCGTCATAATTCCGGCGAAGATCCCTTCGCGACGCTGCGCGGTGATCACTTCATCCACGTCGGCGATGTAAGTGTAGGTGTTCCACGGCACGTAGTTGATCCCGCCACGCCCGATGCCAGCCAGCGCAGAAATCAACAACAGCAGAGAGAAGGTGTCATGCAGGCCGCTGTACCACAGAACCCCGTAAGAGAGCGCACTCACGCCAAACAGACAGACCACTAAACGGTAAGACGGCGCGGGTCCAAAACGGATACACAGCGGGATCATGCCAATTACCGCGATAAATTGCAGAATCGCCATCGTTCCCATCAGGTTCGACGCCATCGTCGGGCTCTGCATCAGCACAAAAACCACGTAGTAGGTGAACACGGCGTTAAACACGTCCTGTGCGATATACCCGCCCAGATACATACCCAAATGCTGGCGGAAAATACGAATGCGCAGCGTAGAGAGCAGTTCGACGTTCAACCGCTTCAGGCTTTGGCCTAACGTCAGAGACTGACGTTCTTTCTCCGCCCGTAGCGACGCTTCCGACATCTGATCCCGCGGCCGTTCCCAGGTAAAGCAATACACCAACGTCAGCACCAGCGCACAGATAATGGAGAACACCAGACTCGAGTAGAAGAAAGAAACAGCGTTATCTTTGCCAAAGTAACCCAGCAGGATGCCCGGCAGAAACGCGGCTAAAATGGCAGACAGCTGCGCCAGCGCGATACGTGCGCCGGAGAATTTGGTTTTCTGTTTGAAATCGTCGGTCATTTCCGGCACCAGCGTTTCATACGGCACCAGCACCATCGTGTAGACGATATCGAACAGCAGGTACGTCAGCAGATAGTACCAATAGCCCATATCCCCAACCCACATAAAGCTGTAGCTGAAAACACAGGGAATACCGAGCAGAATAAAGAACTTACGCCGGCCAAAGCGTTTGCCCAGCCAGGTGGAACCGAAGTTATCGGTCAGGAAGCCCATCAGCGGGCTGACGACGGCATCGAGCACGCGCGCCATCGCAAAAATAAAGGTTGCCTCAATCGGCGTCAGGCCACAGAACGTGGTGTAAAAATAGAGTAACCAGGCGGCCGTCAGCGCCGTTGTACCAGCACCAAGAAAGTCCCCTGAACCGTAGGCTAAATAGTTAGCCAAACCGATCTTACGCGTTTTCATCGCCATCCTTCCCCGAACATTTTTAGTTATGAAGGTGTCACGGTGCTACGTTAGCGCCCGGCGATAGTGAAAACCTTTGCACGCTTGCCATCACTCGCCCCGCGCTGGCAGCACAGGGAAGATTGGTGCGATCCGCGTCAAAGATTTTATAAAAAGCCATTTTAACTGAACGAAACCAGCAGTTCGTTTATGGCGATCACAGGATGGAAGAAGGGATGTCAGCAGGAAGAAAAGCAGCGTCGCCAACGGACGCTGTCTCATGATGTCTTGAAAAATGGCGTTTTGTTTAGCAGAGACTAGCGCTATTCAGCGTGCTGCAAACGCCACAGAAAAGTCTGCCGCGCATGCGCTAAACGTGGCTGACGCAGCGCGCCCGGCACCCAGGCCAGATAGTAATCCAACTGCGTTGTGCCGACAGGAGGTGGAATGATGGCAAGCTCTCCGGCGTCCAGCAGATCCTGACATAAATACACCGGCATCACCGTCCAGCCAAATCCGCTGGTCAGCACGCGACGCAGCGCACGCAGATCCTGGCTCACCACGGCAGGCACCAGCCCTTTATCTTCCATGCGGTTCTTCTTCAGCCAGTGATCAATCAGGGGCAGCTCAAGGTCATACGCCAGCATCGGTTCCTGCGCCAGCGCCTGCGGCAAGTCACCGGCCTGCAATAGCCGTTCGACAATCGCAGGTGCCGCCACCGCCTGTAGCGTCGCACTCTTTAACAGATCGCTTTTCAGCCGCTTATCCGTCACCGGGTGCGCCGTTATGCCCAAATCACAGTGCCCTTCCAGCAGCATCTGTTTAATCAAATCGCCGTCGCCGGTATGCATATGCACCCGCACGCCCGCCTCAAGGAGCGGCAATAGCTGCTCAGACACCACTTCTGCCATGAAATCCGCATGGCCAATGATATGCAGTGTCCCCGCAACGTCCATTGATCGCGCGCGGGCAGAGGCCAGTGCCGCCTCGGCTTCATCGAGCTTGTCCCCCAGATCCGCCGCCAGATCGTCTGCCGCCGATGTTGGCGTCACGCCGTTCGCCTGACGCTCAAAGAGACGCCGCCCTACCGCCACCTCCAGCCCGGCAATATGCTGCGACACTGCCGGCTGGGTCAGATTCAGCGCGCGCGACGCCCCGCTAATTGAGCGCTGCCGATAGACTTCCACAAATGTGCGTAGACGGATGAGTGACATACGAGACCTATAAAATTATTTATACCCCCCGAATAATAATCTTGTTGGCGGACAGATCAACCCCTGCCGTATCCTTTATCCCATCCTGAGTGACCCGGAAATCCCGGATAACTTTCTGTTTTCTCTGGTACTCGACGAATAAAAGAGGACACAACATGTCGACACAACAATCCAAAAAGGATTTACACGCTATCCTGAATACGATGAAGCGTGCTCACATTGCATCTGGCCCCGCCGATGCCGCACGGCGTAAAGATCGCTTACAGCGTAGCATCAATCTGATCCGTGAAAACCACGCGGCGCTCGCACAGGCCATGAGTGAAGATTTCGGCCATCGTAGCCTGTATCACTCCTTCGCCGCTGATGTCGGCACTACGCTGAAGATGCTCCAGAACGCCATCGATAACGTTGAGCGTTGGATGCAGCCAGAGCCTGTTGATGAACCCGCTACCGGCATGCAGGCGTGGATTCAGCATCAGCCTCTGGGCGTGATTGGCGTAATCAGCCCGTGGAACTTCCCAGTGAACCTGTCATTTGGTCCGCTGGCTGACATTTTTGCTGCCGGTAATACCGCGATTCTGAAACCGTCAGAACTCACACCGCGTACGTCTGAACTGCTGGCGGAACTGATTGCCCACTATTTCGACCCACTGGAATTGGCGGTGGTACTGGGCGATGCGGAAATCGGTCAGGCATTCAGCGAACTGCCGTTCGATCATCTGGTCTTCACCGGCAGCACCGCCGTTGGGAAACATGTGATGCGCGCCGCGGCAGAGAATCTGGTGCCCGTCACGCTGGAACTGGGTGGCAAATCACCTGTCGTGATCGATAGCAGCGCAGATATCACCGAAGCGGCTGAACGTACGTTGACGGTGAAAACCTTCAACGCCGGACAAATCTGCCTGTCGCCGGACTATGTTCTGCTGCCCGAAGGTCAGGAGCAGGCTTTCCGCGATGCCGCAAAAGCCTTTATGCAGAAAAGCTTCCCGACACTACAGGCGAACCCGGATTACACGTCTATCATTGCTGACAGGCATTACGATCGCCTGATTCGTATTCTGAAAGAGGCTGAACAGCAAGGCGCAACCGTCGTCAGTCTGGCACCGGAAGGCGAAGCGCCCTACGATGCGAAAAGCCGCAAGATTGCCCCGCATCTGGTGTTCGGCGTGTGTGATGATATGACGATCATGCAGGAAGAAATTTTTGGCCCGCTGCTGCCGATTAAAACCTATCAGGCGGCAGAAGAACCGATTAACTACATCAATGCGCACCCACGCCCGCTGGCGGCGTATCTGTTCAGCAACGATGACGCTATGCAGCAGCGCTTCGCTGCCAGAACGACATCAGGCGCGTTGGTCATCAACGATGTGATGACGCACGTCTCCATCGACACGCTCCCGTTCGGCGGTGTTGGCGCATCCGGCATCGGCGCATACCACGGCGTCCACGGGTTCCGCCGTTTCAGTCATGCCAAACCGATTGTCATACAAAGTGAAGATGGCGCCTCTAACATGACACTGCGTGCGCCTTACCATGAGAAACAAGACGCGATTGTCGCCGCCCTCAAAGGGTAATCGGCATCGATTCACCGGCTCATCCTGCAACCATAGAGAGAAAAATGATGAAAATTTTAATGGTACTGACTTCTCACGACAAACTGGGCAACACAGGCAATAAAACCGGCTTCTGGCTGGAAGAATTTGCCGCCCCTTATTACACCTTTAAAGATGCAGGCGCCGAGCTGGTGCTCGCTTCCCCTGCTGGCGGCCAGCCGCCTCTCGACCCGAAAAGCGATCTGGCCGATTTTCAAACCGAGCTGACGCATCGCTTTAAAGCCGACCCGGCTGCGCAGCAGGAACTGGCCAATACGGTAAAACTCGATACCGTCAGCGAACAGGATTTCGATGCCGTCTTCTATCCCGGTGGTCACGGCCCGCTGTGGGATCTGGCAGAATCACCGGTCTCTATCGCGCTCATCGAAGCCTTTGTACGCGCCAACAAGCCAACCGGTTTTGTCTGCCACGCACCGGGCGTACTGATTCATGTGAAAGCAGAAAATGGCGATGCCCTGATTAAAGGCCGCAAAGTGACGGGCTTCACCAACGGTGAAGAAGAAGCGGTTCAATTGACGGACGTGGTGCCTTTCCTGATTGAAGATGAATTCAAGAAACTGGGTGGGCTATACGAAAAAGGCCCTGACTGGGCACCGTACCTTGTTGAAGACGGCAAATTGATCACCGGCCAGAACCCAGCAAGCTCGGAAGTCGTCGCCAAAGCGATTCTCAAACAGCTGGCTTAACCCGCGCTATCCCCTCATTTGTCTGTGTCTAAAAAACAGGGCTACATCACAACGCTGATGCGGCCCTGTCATTAAATAATCCACCTCGGTTAGGGAGGAGATAAAATAGAATCCACCTGCTGCGCGGTTAAATCGATACCGTAAAAACGCTGATAGAAGTCATGCGTCTCCTTTGCCATATCGATGTGCTGCATCTGCTGTGGATACAGCGTTTTTGCCAGCCAAAGAAATTGCAGCGCCTGCTCCGATGTTTCCCGACACCACCAGAACATGCCCAGCGGATTCGCATAAACGCGCCCCTGTTTTACCGCCCGTAGCTGCTGCCACTGCGCATCCTGACGGATAGCTTTTGCATCCTCAGCCTGCATCGTAATAATCACATCGGGATCGGCCTGATAGATTTGCTCAAGCGAAACCGAAGCGGTCGTTACACCAGCATGGCTAAACCACGGCTCCGCCACGTTGATAGCCCCACCCAGATCCATCCAGTCCTGATTCAGTGAAGGTCGTCCCGATGTGGTTAACGGATCGCCAACCGCATGGTAGACCTTGACGCGCTGCTCTGGGGGGATCTTCTCGATCACCTCCGTCACGCGCCGGACATTATCCTGATAGTAGGCAGCAAAATCCTGTGCCCGACGCGATGCATCCGGCCCCAGAACCTCACCGGTAATCAGCGTGCGTTCGACCATCGCCGCCAGCGAATTGTAGCGGAGCGGTACGATGGCAATACCGGCTTTATTCAGCGCTTCTGCTTCAGCAACCGGCACGCTGTCCGACACGAAAAAGACCTGAGCACGGCGCGAGATCAACGCTTCCGTATTAATCCCCATATTTCCGCTATGAGCAACCAGCGACGCTTGCGTAATAGACGGCACAAACTGGCGAAATAACGGCATATCGCGCACGAGCTTCGTCGTCCCGACAATGCGATCGCCATAGCCAAGCATCGCCAGTATCGAATTTTGCGCATTCCACGAGGTGGCAACCCGCTCAACCGTTACGGGTACCGTCACCGTGCGATCGCCGTAATAGTGAATCGTCCGCTGCGCGGGTTCAGGCGTTTCCGCCTGAACCTGATACACGCTGGAGAAACTCACCGCCAGCAGCACTAACGCATTGAGCAAATACTCGCGATAACGCGTGGTAAGGTTACGTTTCTGCATCACGCTCACCAGTCAACGGTCAAAGAAGCGCGGATTTCACGCGGGTCGCCGACAAACGCACTGGATCCTCGATTTTCCCCGTTCTGACGATAAGGGAAGAGCGAGCTCCAATAATGTTCATTGGTGACGTTATTGAGCGAAACGCGAAACGCTGCCGGCTTGTCGTACAGTTTGAAGCCGTAGCGTGTGCCCAGATCCAGCGTCATATAGCTATCTACCCACGCTGTGTTGGTATTATTGGCCACGCGTTTACCGGTGTAATGGAGGTTCGCGGTATAGACCATATTGGGGTAAGACGGATGGCTGTATTCCGTCAGCAGGTTAGCCTGAAACTTCGGCACCCCGACCACCCGTTTATTCGTCGTCGCCTCAATCCCTGTATCCGTCAACTTGGGATCCAATAACGTCATGCCGCCATAGACATGCAAACCGGAAAATACTTCACCATCCGCCATCAACTCTAGCCCGGTATTAACCTGTTTTCCCTGCTCTTTAAACACGTTATCAGCCGAATCAACATAGGCATATGGGCGTTCCAGACGGAATACCGCTGCGTTCAGATTCAAGCCATCCCACTGTGATTTCACCCCCGCTTCATATTGGGTGCTGCGGTAAGGCTTCAGCGTCTGCGCTTTGTTCACCGCGCTATTAGGAGCAGTATCTCCCTGCTCCAGAGAATCAGCATAGGCGACATACGTCATCACGTTAGGCAAGGGCTTGTACATCAGCGACACCGTCGGGCTGGTACCCGTCGCACGTTGCACGCTATCATTAGTGAAGCTACGTGAGGTCAACCAGCTTTGGCTCACCACGCCCATCGCCGACCAGCGATCGTTGAAGGTGATGGTATCACCGGCGGTGATAGCCTGCTGGCTGGTACGGCTGGATTTATAGTGACCAGAACCCGCATAATAACGCCCATCGCTGGGATCGTTGTAATGCCGTGGCGCATTGATGGGGCTGGTTCCCAGCGTATATTCGTCATCCTCTCCAGGAGAAGAAAACATCGTCCATTGATACCCAGTGGTACTGAATACTACATCGTGGGAAGGCCCGTCCGTATCGATATGACCGTTCAACTGCAGCGTATTACTCAGAACACGGAAACGCCCGGATGAATATTGTCGCGTCAGAGTGGTTTCCACATCCCCTGATGGCAAAATATTATGCGAAAGTGAACGCATACCGCGATCGGCGACTTGATAGCCCACCCCACCCGAAGCGTACCAGTTATTATTAAAGTAGTGTTTCAGACGGGTGCTGGCTGTTTTCGTTATCAGATCGAGGCCTGCAAAGCTCTGTCCGTATCCCTGTTTCGTAATATCCGGCGCTTTGGGTAGTTGCATCGTCGGCCCATAGGCAAAATCACCGGCATAGCCCATTTTCCTGAAGCGATATTCGCTGGCGTTAATTTCCAGGACCGTATCAGGCGAGATATTCCAGTCAAACGCGACGCTGGCTAATTGCCGTCTTAGCGTGCTGTTGCTGATATTCCCTTCGCCTTCATCGTGCAGCAGGTTGATGCGATAGCCGAACTGGTTTTCGTCCCCCACATGTCCGCCCAGATCGGCATGCCCCATCGCGGCACCTTTACCGAAATAGCCTACGGTAAAACGATTCAGCGTTTGAGCCGTAGGCCTTTTTTGTGTGAAGTTGAATTGACCTGCGGGGCTGGCAGGCCCATACAGTGCGCCAGTCAGGCTGTTAATCACATCCAGCCGCTCCAGCATTTCCACCGGGAATGCCGTGGTAGAAATAATGTTCAACCCATCCAACCGGCTGTTTGCCAATACATTCCCCTGCATACCGCGACTCTGTGGGCGACCTACGTCAATGCCGCCCCGTGCCTGCATCTGGCTGGACGAGTTGTACTTCAGGAGGTCGTTAACGTTCTTCGCCTGCTGATTGGCAATCATGGCTTCCGTCACGGTCGTGGTCGAGTACGGCGTGTCCAGTCGTGAACGTTTCCCCAGCGGCCCGATCTCCACATCATCGGTCGTCATGCCAGCGCCAGCCAGATTCGCATTCGCCTCACTGCGCTCTGCCTTAACGACCATAACGTCAGCCGCTTTTGCCTTTTCGCTGTCTTTACTCGTTATCGGTTCGGCGCTCAATACAGGTGGAACAACCACCATTAATGCTGGCAATAACCACTGTGCTTTTTTTCTATTATTTTTTCGGGCTTTCATCCGCTATATCCCTGTTGGTCAATATCATGTCAATTATCGGTATGTAATTTTTTATATATCGCCGCATACTATACAGACATGACAAAAAGAAAATAAGGAGAGCGATAGAGGGATTTATTTTATAAAGCGTTGAATTTTAAAAATTAAAATATAAAAACGAGGCGTATAACTGATACCCCAAAGTGGGCAGCGGATATCCAAGAAAAGGAAGGGACAGAGCGTCTTTCAACGTTGCACAGCAACGGCCCGCAGGGTGACGGACTAGGATGTCCGTCATAAAAAAATCCAGAAACGTTTTCACGCTTCTGGATTTTTAGAGTTAACCACGTTGGCGTATATCAGGCCGTTTTCTCAAAGGCTTGATACACCAGAGACGTAATTACTGGCCTTTAACTTCTTTCAGACCGTTGAACGGTGCAGAATCACCCAGCGCTTCTTCGATACGAATCAGCTGGTTGTATTTAGCAACGCGGTCAGAACGGCTCATAGAACCGGTTTTGATCTGGCCAGCCGCTGTACCTACTGCCAGGTCAGCGATGGTTGCATCTTCAGTCTCGCCTGAACGGTGAGAGATAACAGCCGTGTAGCCTGCATCTTTCGCCATTTTAATTGCAGCCAGCGTTTCGGTCAGAGAACCGATCTGGTTGAATTTGATCAGGATAGAGTTAGCGATGCCTTTCTCGATACCTTCTTTCAGGATCTTGGTGTTGGTTACGAACAGATCGTCACCAACCAGCTGGATTTTGTCGCCCAGAACTTTAGTCTGGTAAGCGAAGCCAGCCCAATCAGATTCGTCCAGACCGTCTTCGATAGACACGATCGGGTACTGTTTGGTCAGATCTTCCAGGAAGTGGGTGAATTCTTCAGAGGTGAACGCTTTGTTGCCTTCGCCAGCCAGAACGTATTTACCGTCTTTGTAGAATTCAGACGCTGCACAGTCCATCGCCAGCGTGATGTCTTTGCCCAGCTCGTAGCCTGCTGCTTTTACCGCTTCTGCGATAACGGCCAGCGCTTCAGCGTTGGAACCCAGGTTAGGCGCGTAGCCGCCTTCGTCACCAACAGCCGTACCCATACCTTTGGATTTCAGAACTTTAGCCAGGGTGTGGAACACTTCAGAACCCATACGGATGGCTTCTTTCAGAGTTTTCGCGCCAACAGGCTGAATCATGAACTCTTGGATATCAACGTTGTTATCTGCGTGCTCGCCGCCGTTGATGATGTTCATCATTGGCAATGGCATAGAGTATTTGCCTGGAGTGCCGTTCAGTTCAGCGATGTGAGCATACAGCGGCAGGCCTTTTGACGCAGCAGCAGCTTTAGCAGCAGCCAGAGAAACAGCCAGAATGGCGTTTGCACCGAATTTGGATTTGTTGTCAGTACCATCCAGGTCGATCATGATCTTGTCGATGTTCGCCTGATCTTTCGCGTCTTTACCCACAACAGCCTGAGCAATCGGGCCGTTAACAGCGGCAACGGCTTTCGTTACGCCTTTGCCCAGAAAACGGGATTTGTCACCGTCACGCAGTTCCAGCGCTTCGCGAGAGCCAGTAGAAGCTCCTGATGGCGCAGCAGCCAGACCTACAAAACCACCTTCCAGATGAACTTCAGCTTCAACAGTTGGGTTTCCGCGTGAGTCGATGATTTCACGGCCGATGACTTTAACAATTTTGGACATTAGATTTTCCTCAGTACAAGTTAAACTAAAACTTTAGACAGAACTAAAACCCTAGACGAACAACGCGCGATAGCGATCGCGCGTTGCTGATATAACTCTTACTTCACCTGACGCTTCTGGTACGCGCCAGCGGCTTTCACAAAGCCGGCAAACAGGGGATGTCCATCTCGCGGCGTTGATGTGAATTCCGGGTGGAATTGACAAGCAACGAACCAGGGATGATCGGGTAACTCAACAATCTCCACCAGTTTGCGGTCGGCGGAAAGACCAGCAACCCGTAATCCCGCCGCTTCAATCTGTTTCAACAGCATGTTGTTAACTTCATAACGATGACGGTGACGTTCGATAATCGTCTGCTCACCGTACATTTGACGCACCAGACTGCCTTCGGTCAGATGGCATTGCTGCCCGCCAACGCGCATGGTGCCGCCCAGATCGCTGGCTTCATCACGGACTTCAACATTACCGTTCTCATCACGCCATTCCGTGATCAACGCAACCACCGGGTACTTACAGTCTGGCATAAACTCCGTTGAGTTTGCGCCTTCCATTCCGGCAACGTTACGGGCAAATTCCATTAATGCGACCTGCATCCCCAGGCAAATGCCCAGATAAGGGATATTGTTCTCACGGGCGTAACGCGCCGCCATGATTTTCCCTTCGACGCCACGATAGCCAAAACCGCCTGGAATCAGAATAGCGTCCAAATCTTTCAATACTTCGACACCACGGGTTTCGACATCCTGTGAGTCGATCAGCTTGATATTTACCGTCAGACGGTTCTTCAAGCCGCCGTGTTTCAGCGCTTCAATCACGGATTTGTAAGCATCCGGCAGCGCAACATATTTGCCGACCATACCGATGGTGACTTCACCGCCCGGATTCGCTTCTTCATACACAACCTGTTCCCATTCTGACAGGTTTGCTTCAGGGCAGTTCAAGCTGAATCGTTTACAAATATAATCGTCCAGCCCCTGTGATTTCAATAGCGACGGGATTTTATAAATCGAATCAATGTCTTTAAGGGATATTACTGCTTTTTCCGGCACATTACAGAATAAAGCAATTTTTGCACGCTCGTTGGCGGGCACGGTGCGGTCGGAACGGCAAATCAGCACGTCAGGCTGGATACCGATGGAAAGCAGTTCTTTAACAGAGTGCTGCGTCGGCTTGGTTTTCACTTCGCCCGCCGCCGCCAGATACGGCACCAGCGTCAGGTGCATAAACAGTGTGTGCTCGCGGCCTACTTGCACCGCCATCTGCCGAATCGCTTCAAGGAACGGCAATGATTCGATATCACCGACGGTACCACCGATTTCAACCAGAACAACATCGTGACCTTCGCCGCCTTCAATGATGCGCTCTTTAATCGCGTTGGTGATATGTGGAATCACCTGAATGGTCGCGCCCAGATAGTCGCCACGGCGCTCTTTGCGCAGGACATCAGAGTAGATACGGCCAGTGGTGAAGTTGTTGCGGCGCGACATTTTAGTGCGGATGAAACGCTCGTAGTGACCCAAGTCCAGATCGGTTTCGGCGCCGTCTTCGGTGACGAATACTTCACCGTGCTGCGTCGGGCTCATCGTGCCCGGATCCACGTTGATGTACGGGTCCAGTTTCATGATGGTAACGTTGAGGCCACGGGCTTCAAGAATAGCCGCCAGAGAGGCTGCGGCAATGCCTTTACCCAGAGAGGAAACGACCCCGCCGGTCACAAAAATATAATTAGTTGTCATGCTGAACCTGAGAGTTTAGGTTTAAAGACGATGGAAGTACCAAGACGGGAAAGTAGTATACCTGAACCTGATGAGCGCCACAAATGTTCGTTTTACACAATGTGACGATTCCAACACACGTGCAGACGAGGTGAAACCACCCTCACCTCGACCTACAATCACTTTAAAAAACAATAAAATAAAAACATTAAAATCAATAAAAAATGGTTTTATCGATAAATAGGGATTAATGGCTGATTTCCTGTTTTTTCACCTGCTGCCATGCGGCTTCCATTTCGTCGAGCGTTGCCTGTTCCAGCGTTTTTCCCGATGCCGTAACGATTTGTTCTACCTCACGAAAACGTCGAGTGAACTTACGATTTGCTGCCTGCAACGCCGTCTCGGCCTTGTGTCCCAGATGGCGAGAGAGATTGACTGTAGCGAACAATAAATCACCAATCTCTTCACCTAATTTTTCTTCATCGACAACGGCTTGCCGCGCCTCAAACATCACCTCATCGATTTCTTCATACACTTTGTCGAGCACCGGCCCCAGGCTGTCCCAATCGAAGCCAACAGACGCACAACGCTGCTGAATTTTTTGCGCTTTCATCAACGCAGGCAGTGCATCAGGAATATCATCCAACTGCGAATGGCGATCTTTCTCCGCCCGTTCCTGCGCTTTTGTCTGCTCCCAGTTTGCCAGCACGGCATCACTGTCCGTCAGCCTCAGCTCCCCGAAGATATGCGGGTGGCGGCGTTCCAGCTTATCGCTGATGGCGTTACACACGTCGGAGAAATCGAACAAGCCCTTTTCTTGCGCCATCTGTGCGTAAAACACCACCTGAAACAGCAAATCTCCTAACTCACCGCGCAAATCATCAAAATCCTGACGGCTGATGGCATCCAGCACTTCGTACGTTTCTTCCAGCGTATAGGGCGCGATAGTGTCAAAGGTCTGTTTCTTGTCCCACGGACAACCATTTTCGGGATCGCGTAGGGTTTTCATGATGGCGAGCAGACGCTCGACGGGGGATACGTTCGTCAAAGGTACAGTCATAATATTCCTGGAAATCAAACAATTATTGTTCTACAGAGATGACAGACAAGATAGAGGCGTTTCGTGCGCGATACATTCCAACGATCACTTCCGCAACTGCGTCGCGCCCGACACGGGGCGTCCAATCGACGCCGCCCCGTGCCCCCTGTCTTTTTCGCGGGAATTACGCCGCTTCGCGGTGCCTTCGGAAAAACAGTCTTCTGGCGGACCGTCGCTGACGCGTTCCCTACGCGGCAGCGACTTTCGTGGCATCCATGCCACTCATCCTGGATGACTGTTTTTCCTCAGCGTAATTTTTACGCTTGAGGCAAAACACAGCATCAATACTTACGCCCCTTGTTGGCGCCGCGCGTCGATCACATCCGGCAGTTGGTTGAGCTTCGCCAGAATGCGGCTCAGCACTTGCAGGTTGTAGATCTCGATATCCATATCAATCGTTGCCAGTTGCTGTTTGGTGTCGCTCCGGCTGGCGACGCCCAGTACATTGACCTTCTCATTCGCCAGAATCGTGGTGATATCCCGCAGCAGGCCGCTGCGATCGTTGGCAATCACCCTCACCACCAGCGAATATCCGCTGGAGTAGCTTTCGCCCCATACCGCATCCACAATCCGCTCCGGCGAACTGGCGCGCAGTTCGTCCAACTGTTCACAGTCCGCGCGGTGAATCGAAATTCCCCGACCGCGCGTGATGAACCCAGTAATCTCATCGCCTGGAATCGGCTGGCAGCAGCGCGCGATATGGTGCATCAGGTTACCGACACCTTCCACTACCACACGACCGTTATCTTTATGGGTACGCGCTGGCGGCTGCTGCGATTTCTGCGTCAGTTGGCGCAGCGCTTCACGATCCAGTTCTTCCGCAGTAGGCTGTTTTAACTGCGATTGCAGGAAATTCACCATCTGGTTCAGACGAACATCGCCGCCGCCGATAGCCGCCAATAATTCATCCAGCGAATTCACGTTGTAGCGCGGCAGCAGCAATTTCTCCGCCGCTTTCAGGCTGATCCCCAAATGCGCCAGTTCGTCATCCAGAATCTGCCGCCCCGCCAGAATATTCTTGTCGCGATCCTGCTTGCGGAACCAGTTCTGGATCTTGGAACGTCCACGGCTGGTGGTGATATATCCCAGATTCGGGTTCAGCCAGTCGCGGCTCGGGTTCGGCTGCTTCTGGGTGATGATTTCAATCTGATCGCCCATTTGCAGTTGGTAGGTAAACGGCACAATGCGTCCGCTGATTTTTGCCCCGATGCAGCGGTGCCCGATATCACTGTGGATGTGGTAAGCGAAATCCAGCGGCGTGGAGCCGGCAGGGAGATCCACCACATCGCCTTTCGGCGTAAAGACATAGACGCGATCGTCAAACACCTGACTGCGAACTTCGTCCAGCACGTCGTTCGAATCGGCCATCTCTTCCTGCCAGGCAAGCAGTTTACGCAGCCAGGCAATGCGGCCTTCGTAGCCGGAACGCCCGCCCACGGCGGAGCCTTCTTTGTATTTCCAGTGTGCCGCCACGCCCAGCTCGGCATCTTCATGCATCTGGCGCGTGCGAATCTGGATTTCAAGCGTCTTGCCGCCCGGCCCTAGCACCACGGTGTGAATGGACTGATAACCGTTCGGTTTCGGGTTGGCAACGTAATCGTCAAACTCGTCCGGCAAGTGGCGATAGTGGGTATGCACGATACCCAGCGCCCCATAGCAGTCCTGCAAACGTTCGACAACAATACGCACCGCACGCACATCGAATAGCTCATCGAACGACAGCGATTTTTTCTGCATTTTGCGCCAGATGCTGTAGATATGCTTGGGACGGCCGTAGATCTCCGCCTGCACGCCCTCTTCTTTCATCGCATCGCGCAGCGTTTTGACAAAATCGTCAATGTACTGCGCGCGATCGATACGACGCTCGTGCAGCAGCTTGGCGATTTTTTTATATTCATCAGGATGCAGGTAGCGGAAGCAGAAATCCTCCAGCTCCCACTTCAACTGGCCGATGCCTAGGCGGTTCGCCAACGGCGCGTAGATATTGGTACACTCTTTGGCTGCCAGCACCCGTTCTTCTTCCGGGGCATCCTTCACTTCGCGCAGATGCGCGATCCGCTCGGCGAGCTTGATCACGACGCAGCGGAAATCCTCCACCATTGCCAGCAGCATACGGCGGATGTTATCGACCTGCTCAGACGCGCCAGAGTCATTCTGCGTCGCTTTGAGCTGGCGAATTGCATCCATATCGCGCACGCCATGCACCAAATCAACGATGTTTTTACCAAACGCGGATTCCAGCGTCGCCTCATCGACCACGCCTGCATCCGCCAGTGGAAAGAGCAGCGCCGCGCGCATGCTGTCATTGTCCATACTGAGCGTGGACAGGATTTCCACCATTTCAATGCCGCGCCACAGCAGTAGCGATGCATCGGAGTGATCTTGCGTTTGCTGCTCACAGTAACGCCAGGTTTCGGCTAAACGTTCACATGATTGCTGACTGGAAATACCCAGCGAAGCAATCCACGCGTCAGGGACAAATTCACCTGCCGTATTCAAATGCGCACTTCTTACCGCAACCATAATTTCTCCCTACGTTACCCTTCACCTTGCAAACGACGCCGCTTTGCAGCCTATTACGCCTTTCGCGTGCCGGTATCGTGCAAAAACAGTGCCATCGATTCAAGGTGCCCGGTATGTGGAAACATATCCAGCATCGCGACATTCACCAGCCTAAAACCTGCCGCCAGTAATACTTTGCTGTCGCGTGCTAGCGTCGTGGCATTACAGGAAACATAGACCACCCGTTCAGGTGCCAGTCGGGTTATCTGCTCCATCACGCCTGCCGCGCCCGCACGTGCCGGATCAAGTAGTATCTTATCAAAACCCTGAGCCGCCCACGGCTGCTGTGTGACGTCATCTTCAAGATTTTGGTGAAAAAATGTGACATTGGACAGCGCATTGCGTCGGGCATTCTCGCGCCCTTTCTCTACCAGCGCGGTCACCCCTTCAACGCCAACGACGCTGGCGGCGCGCTGTGCCAGCGGCAGCGTGAAGTTACCCATGCCGCAAAACAGATCTAATATTCTATCCTGCGGTTGCACATCCAGCCACGCCAGCGCCTGCGCAACCATCTGCTGGTTAACCGCGTCGTTGACCTGAATAAAATCGCGCGGGCTAAAGGCCAGCGTCAGTCCGGCGACGTGATAAACCGGCTCTTCGCCGGGCAGACACGTCAGCGAATCGGCATCCGGTGCCAGGTAAACCGAGACACCCTGCTGCTGGGCAAAATCTCGCAGCGCCTGTTCATCCGATGAATGCAGAGGATCAAGGTGCCTCAGCACCAGCAGCGGGCCGTTTTCCGCCTGCACCAGTTCCACATGCCCAAGGCGCTTCACCGCCTTTAATCGGCTCAGGCAGTCGCGCAGCGGTTGCAGCAGTGCTTCAAGCTCGGGGCGCAGCACCGGACAGGCTTTGATATCCACCAGATCGTGAGAATTTGACTGCCGATAGCCCATCAACAGACGCTGCTCTTTTGCCTGAAAGTATAACGCAAGCCGCGCGCGCCTCCGATAGGCATAAGGTGTGCCGGCGATCAGCGAGGCTTCCGGCAGCTCAACGCCCGTTTCCCGCGTCATCAGGCGCATTAATGCGGCCGTTTTGCTGCTCTGTTGCAGCGTGATGTCCGCGTGCTGCTGCTGGCAGCCGCCGCAGCGGGTAAAATGCGGGCACAGCGGCTCAACGCGCTGTGGGCTGTGCGTCAGAAGGCGTTTAAGTTTTGCATGCGAAAACTGACGTTTCTCTTCCGTCAGTTGGACCTCAGCCTGCTCTCCCGGCAGTACACCCGTGACAAACACCGTCTTGCCTTCGTGACGCGCAACCCCCTGTCCAAACGGGTCAAGTGACGTGACCGTAACAGTGAGGTTCTTAGCAGGAATCGCTTTCCGGGTCGTCACACGCCGGTTTGGAGAGTAGAATTGCGCCATAATGTACTATTGATTTTTCTCTTGAGTTGAACGGCAGTGGCAGTACCCGGTAACTAAATTAAATAATAGGGTGCCTAGCATCCGCTAATTCTCCCACATTGGAACCCCATGACCAAATACAGTCTTCGTGCACGGATGTTGATACTGATTTTGGCACCGACGCTGATGATCGGGCTGCTGCTCAGTTCGTTCTTCGTCATTCATCGTTACAATCAGTTGCAGTCGCAGTTGGCCGATTCGGGCACCAGCATCATTGAACCGCTGGCAACCATCAGCGCTTACGCGATTACCCATCGTCAGATGGACACAATTCCCGCGTTAATCAATACGCTTCACCGTCGGCACTCCGCGATTATTCGTACCATTAGCGTGTTCGATGCGCGCAATCAGCTTCTGGCTACCACCAACGTACGCAACAACGTGGCATTACAGCCGATCAGCAGCGACGCGCCTTCCTACAACAAATTGCACTTGCACCACACGAATGACGCGCTGATTCTGCACATGCCGATCGTCAATGACAGTGAATTTATGCCGGTCGGCACGGCGCCCGTGTTGCCCGGTACCGCCACACCTCTCGGCTATCTGGTGATCGAACTGGACACCAGCGCTATTCGGCTTCAGCAGTATCAGGAAATCTTCATCGCCGCGCTCTTGCTGTTGTTATCTTTGGGTGCCGCCGTTCTCTTTGCCTATCGTCTGATGCGGGATGTCACCACCCCGATTCGTAATATGGTTGAGACCGTCGATCGCATCCGCCGCGGGCAGTTGGATAGCCGGGTAGAAGGGTACATGCTGGGCGAGTTGGACATGCTGAAAAACGGCATTAACTCAATGGCCATGTCGCTGACCGCCTACCACGAGGAAATGCAGCAAAATATCGATCAGGCGACCTACGATCTGCGAGAAACGCTGGAGCAGATGGAGATCCAGAACGTCGAACTGGATCTGGCCAAAAAGCGGGCTCAGGAAGCGGCGCGCATCAAATCGGAGTTTCTGGCCAATATGTCACACGAACTGAGAACGCCGCTGAATGGCGTGATCGGCTTCACTCGCCAGACGTTGAAGACCCCGCTGAACACCACACAGACTGACTATCTGCTTACCATCGAACGTTCCGCCAATAACCTGCTGAATATCATTAACGATGTGCTGGATTTCTCGAAGCTGGAGGCCGGTAAGCTGGTGCTGGAGGATATTCCGTTCTCGCTGCACAACACGTTGGACGATGTCGTGATGCTGCTGGCGCACACGGCACATGAAAAAGGATTAGAGCTGACGCTCAGCATTCAGAATGACGTACCCGAACAGTTTGTCGGCGATCCGCTGCGAATACAGCAAATCATCACCAACCTGCTGGGCAACGCGATTAAATTTACCGAGCAGGGCAACATTGATATTCGGGTAGAGAAGCGTCGTCAGGAACACCATCAGGTCCAGCTAGAGGTGCAAATACGCGATACCGGCATCGGTATTGCCGAATTGCAGCAATCGCAGCTGTTCCAGGCGTTCCGCCAGGCTGACACCAGTATTTCACGCCGTCATGGCGGCACGGGACTCGGGCTGGTCATCACCCAACGTCTGGTCAAAGAGATGGGCGGCGATATCAGTTTCCAGAGCCAGCTCAACAAGGGCTCGACCTTCTGGTTCCACATCACGCTGCCGCTCAACCCGCACGCCATACCGACAGAACCGGCTTATACGATGCTGCAAGGCAAACATCTGGCCTACGTCGAGTATCATCCCATCGCCGCGCAGGCCACGCTGGATATCCTGAACCAGACGCCGCTCATCGTGAGCTACAGCCCAACGTTTGAGCAACTGCCGGAAGGGGAATTCGATATCCTGCTGCTCGGCATTCCCGTGCAATATCGCAACACACTGCTCGACTACACGCCCAGACTGCGTGATATCTGCCGCCGGGCACCCTGTGTGATTCTGGCGCTGCCCAGCCTGGCGCAAATGGATGCCGAACAGCTGAAAACCTTCGGTGTACATGCATGCCTGAGCAAACCGCTCGCAGCATCGCGCCTGCTGCCGCTGTTACAGGACAGCACGCTGTTCCAGCTCTCTTTCCTGCCGGACGACACGGCATCTCACCCGAGTGCCACACGCCATCCGGCCCGTCTGCCGCTAAGCGTGATGGCGGTGGATGACAACCCGGCGAATCTGAAACTGATCGGCACGCTGCTGGAAGAGCAGGTCGAGACGATTATTCTGTGTGAAAGTGGGCAGGATGCGATTGCACAGGCGAAATTGCATCAGTTCGACATTATCCTCATGGACATTCAGATGCCAGGTATGGACGGCATTTGCGCCAGCGAACTGATCCGCCAGATCCCCCACCATGCCACCACGCCCATCATCGCGGTGACGGCGCAGACCATGACGGGTGAACGTGAGCATCTGCTGCGTTCAGGCATGGATGACTATCTGGCTAAACCGATAGATGAACAGATGCTGAAAAGCGTGCTGACGCGTCATGCGCGGAAGGATCCGCTAAAGCGCGATCGCGGTGATATGACGAGTTTATTAAGCGAGCACGATGATAGCCAACTGTCTCTCGACTGGGCGCTGGCGCAGCAACAGGCGGCCAACAAGCCGGAGTTAGCGCGTGACCTGCTGCAAATGCTGTTGGATTTCTTACCGGAGGTTCAGCAGAAGATAGAAAACGTGCTGAAGGGCCAGACGGATGACAACATTATCGAACTGGTGCATAAACTGCACGGCAGTTGCAGCTACAGCGGCGTGCCGCGTCTGAAACGCATCTGCCGCTATCTGGAGCAGCAGTTGCGTAAAGGCGTTCATGCCAGCGACTTGGAACCCGAATGGCTGGAGCTACTGGACGAAATCGACAACGTCAACAAAGCCGCCCAGCCGCATATCAACCCTATGCATTCGTAATCAATATCTATACATATTATGCGTCTATAGAGATAGTTTCGTGCGCTTACAATATGGCTATTCCATGCTTCTCCGCAGCACGCGCCCGACACGGGACGGCTCAAACGCCGCTCGCCCCGTGACCCCAGGCTTTTTGGCGGAAATTATGCCGCTAACGCGGGGCCTTCGTCGGTATCTGGCTTTACGGACCGCTTGCGACACGTTCCCTACGTGGCGCAAGCTTTCGCCGCGTCCTGCGGCTCATCCTAAGCCAGCTACCTCCTCAGCATAATTTTTTACGCCAGATAACGGCAAAACCCACAATGTCGCTGCATTCGTATAAGAAACAGCAGCCTGACAGAGGGAGAACCTAACGCTGAGTGTTTAAGGGACGAGCGCACGAAACCGTCTCTCAGTCTGCATAGAAATGTGTATAAATACCAAACACCATCCCATCACGATGACGATTAACGCGATATCGACTGCGCCAGCCGGATTGTAGCAGCGATATTACGTGCCGCCATTCGCACATTCTCTGCCGCATTATCCAGCGCTTCTTCTAGTGAGCAGATGTTGTAAAGCACGCTAAATACCGCATCCAGGCCATGTTCATGTACCACGCCGACATCTGCCGTCAGGCTGCCTGCAATACCAATTACCGGTTTATTATACTGTTTGGCGACCCGCGCCACGCCAATCGGCACTTTACCGTGGATCGTCTGACTGTCGATGCGACCTTCCCCGGTAATCACCAGCGTGGCATCTCGTACCAGTTCATCCAGCCCCAGCGCTTCCGTGACAATCTCAATACCCTGACGCAGTTCAGCACCGCAAAAAGCCTGTAGCGCCGCCCCCATGCCGCCCGCTGCACCCGCACCGGGGACGTGTTCCACATCCATATCCAGATCGTGGCGAATCACCGCTGCATAATGCTTCAGCGCATTATCCAGCTGTTCAATCATCTCCGGCGTCGCGCCTTTCTGAGGGCCAAAAATCGCCGATGCGCCCTGTTTCCCCGTCAGAGGGTTGGTCACATCGCAGGCCACTTCAAAACGACAGCCTTTAATACGTTCATCCAGCTCGCTGATATCAATGCGAGCGAGTTTATCGAGCTCGCCACCGCCAAAACCGATCTGCTCGCCCTGCTTATCCAACAGCTTCGCGCCCAGCGCCTGCACCATACCCGATCCGCCGTCATTGGTTGCGCTCCCGCCAATCCCGATGATGCAGTGTCGGATACCGTGATCTAACGCGCAGCGAATCAGTTCGCCCGTGCCATAGCTGGTTGTCTTTAACGGATTACGCTGCTGCGAAGGCACCCGTTCCAGACCGCTTGCCGCCGCCATCTCAATAAAAGCCGTTTTTTCATCGCCAGACAGGCCAAAGAACGCGTCGATGCTGTCGCCTAACGGTCCTGTGACCTTAACATTCACAATCTTGCCATCGGTCGCAGCGACCATCGCTTCAACTGTGCCTTCCCCACCATCTGCAACAGGTAATTTGACATAGCAGGCATCGGGAAATATTTCACGAAATCCCTTTTCAATCTGCGTAGCAACATCTTGTGCAGACAGGCTTTCTTTATAAGAATCCGGTGCGATCACTATTTTCATAAACGATCCGATTTCATCAACGTTCCGATTGCATCAATAATCCGCGCGCTCATGAAACGGCGCTTATACTCGTCATACTTCAAGTTGCATGTGCGTTGGCCGCGTTCACTCACCCGAATCACTTACCTGTGTAAGCTCATCGGGATTCCTTCTCTTGCCGCCTTCCTGAAACTCGAATTATTTAGGGTATATACCTGCCAACGTTCAGGGCAGAAGATCCTGAAACCCAGGAGGTAGATCAGAGTGATTATCTGCCAGTCGGCTGGCATCCTGTGCCAGCCTCGTGACTATCGCTTCACGGCTTATCGCGTAACTTCAACTTTGGCCAGCTTCTCGTAGTAACACGCCAGCGCACTGTGGTCAGCCGATCCCAGATCGTCCGCTTTCAGCGCCTGCATCATTTCCATCACCGCCGCCGTTAACGGCAACTGGGCACCAACGCCGTGTGAAGTATCCAGCGCATTCGCCAAATCTTTGATATGCAGATCGATGCGGAAACCCGGCTTAAAGTTACGATCCATCACCATCGGCGCTTTCGCATCCAGCACGGTGCTGCCCGCCAACCCGCCACGGATTGCCTGATAAACCAGATCTGGGTTAACCCCAGCTTTCGTTGCCAGCACCAGCGCTTCAGACATGGCGGCAATGTTCAGCGCCACAATCACCTGGTTCGCCAGTTTGGTCACGTTGCCCGCGCCGATATCACCGGTATGTACAACGGAACCCGCCATGGATTTCAGAACCTCAAAGCAGCGGTCAAATTGCGCTTTATCGCCGCCCACCATCACGGACAGCGTGCCGTCGATCGCTTTAGGCTCACCGCCGCTGACGGGCGCATCCAGCATGGCGATCTCTTTCGCCGCCAGCGCGGTAGCAATTTCACGGCTAGCCAGCGGCGCGATTGAACTCATATCCACCACAATGCTTCCGGCACGCGCGCCGTCGATGACGCCGTTTTCACCCAGCACCACCTCTTTAACGTGCGGAGAGTTAGGCAGCATGGTGATGATAACGTCGCACTGCTCCGCAACTTGTTTCGGCGTACCCGCCGCCGTAGCGCCTGCCGCAACGACTTCCGCGACCGCGTCCAGATTTCTGTCCATCACGACTAATGAGTAACCTGCTTTCAGCAGATTTTTACTCATCGGTTTTCCCATGATGCCCAGTCCAATAAAACCAATTTTCATCGCCCTAACCTCATTGTCTGATGTAGATATCACTTCAATTCACGATGAACCCGCCTCATGGCGGATCCGATTCGCACGGAATGACTGAATTACTTCTTGTACTTGTCACTTAGCGCCTGTGTTGCGCTGCGGAACACGCCCAGATCGCTACCGACCGCGACAAAACTTGCGCCCCATTCCAGATAGCGGCGTGCATCGGCTTCAACCGGTGCCAGAATGCCGCAGGGTTTGTTATGCGCGGCCGCACGATCGAAGATATGGCGGATCGCTTTCTGCACGTCAGGATGGTTAGGCTGACCGAGATAGCCCAGCGCCGCAGACAGGTCGCTCGGGCCGACAAACACGCCGTCTACGCCGTCTACCGCGATAATCGCATCCAGATTGTCGAGGCCGTCCTGACTTTCGATTTGCACCACAACGGTAATGCTGTCGTTAATCTTGGCGAAATAGTCCGGCTCGGTGCCGTAGCAGTTGCTACGGTGCGCCACGGAAACGCCGCGGATACCCGCAGGCGGATAACGCGTTGACGCAACCGCACGCGCAGCTTCTTCCGCCGTTTCCACGAAGGGAATCAGGAAGTTATTGAATCCAATATCCAACAGCCGCTTGATGATAATTGGCTCATTGCACGGCGGACGAACGACAGGCGCGCTGTGGCTGCCTTTCAGCGCCATCAACTGAGGAATAAACGTCACGATATCGTTAGGCGCATGTTCGCCATCCAGCACCAGCCAGTCGAATCCCGCCAGTCCCAGCACTTCAGTGGAAATCGGGTTGCCCAACGCACACCAGCAGCCAATCAACGTTTTGCCCTGCTGCAAATCTTGGCGAAAACGGTTAGGTAACAGCGGAGTCTTCATTTTTTATCCTCGGTCATTCCAGCGCCGCTTACCTGAAACGGCGCGCTCAAAAAACGGAAAATCAGAACGTTAGCGAACCAGACACGGACGTTTATTATCAAACGTCCACTCAGGAATAAGGTACTGCATTCCCATGGCGTCGTTACGTGCGCCTAATCCCATGTTTTTATACAGTTCGTGTGCTTTCATCACCTGATCCATATCCAGTTCGATGCCCAGACCCGGTTTCTTCGGCACTTCCACCATACCGCCAACAATCTGCAACGGTTCTTTCGTCAGGCGCTGATTGCCTTCCTGCCAGATCCAGTGCGTATCAATCGCCGTAATCTTGCCCGGTGCCGCTGCCGCGACCTGGGTAAACATGGCCAGTGAAATATCAAAGTGGTTATTGGAGTGAGAACCCCAGGTTAAGCCCCATTCGTGGCACATCTGCGCCACACGTACGGAACCTTGCATCGTCCAGAAGTGCGGATCGGCCAGCGGGATATCGACCGATTGCAGCGAAATGGTGTGGCCCATTTGTCGCCAGTCGGTGGCAATCATGTTGGTTGCCGTCGGCAGCCCCGTCGCACGACGGAACTCCGCCATCACTTCACGGCCGGAGAAACCTTGTTCCGCACCGCATGGATCTTCCGCATACGCCAGCACGCCGCGCAGCTGTTTGCCCAGACCGATGGCTTCATCCAGCGACCAGGCACCGTTTGGATCCAGCGTGATACGCGCCTGCGGGAAGCGCTTCGCCAGCGCGGTAACCGCTTCGGCTTCTTCGCTGCCGGCCAGTACGCCGCCCTTCAGTTTAAAATCATTGAAACCGTATTTTTCATACGCCGCCTCAGCCAGACGCACGATGGTTTCTGGCGTCAGCGCCTCTTCGTGACGCAGGCGATACCAGTCGCATTTCTCGTTAGCCTGACTCTGGTAAGGCAAGTCGGTTTTATTGCGATCGCCGATGTAGAACAGATAACCCAGCATCTCGACGGCATCACGCTGTTGGCCGTCGCCCAGCAGTGAGGCCACGCTGACATTAAGGAACTGCCCCAGCAGATCAAGCATCGCGGCTTCTATCCCCGTGACGACATGGATAGTGGTGCGCAGATCGAACGTCTGCAAGCCGCGACCGGAGGAATCACGGTCGGCGAACTGTTCACGCACCGCCGTCATCACGTTTTTGTACTCACCCAGCGTTTTGCCCACCACCAGCGCGGCTGCGTCTTCCAGCGTCTGACGGATTTTCTCACCGCCGGGAATTTCACCGACACCGGTATTCCCAGCGTTATCTTTCAGAATCACAATGTTGCGAGTGAAATAAGGTGCATGTGCACCGCTCAGGTTGAGCAGCATACTGTCGTGACCTGCAACCGGAATAACCTGCATGTGGGTAATAACCGGCGTTGAATTTTGCAATGTCATTTTCTTATCCTTTCTCTCTCATTTTTTATGTAGGGTTAGCGGCCAAAAACCGGGCGTTTGCGGTCAAACTTCCAACCAGGAATCAGGTACTGCATGGCGACGGCATCATTACGTGCCCCGCTCGGTAATTTTTTGTACAGTTCGTGGGCTTTCATCACCTGTGCCATATCCAGCTCAATCCCCAAGCCCGGGCGATCCGGCACCTTAATTTTGCCGTTGACGATTTGCAGCGGCTCTTTGGTCAGGTGCTGCCCTTCCTGCCAGATCCAGTGCGTATCAATCGCCGTCGGGTTACCCGGTGCCGCCGCGCCCACGTGCGTGAACATCGCCAGCGAAATATCAAAGTGATTATTGGAATGGCAACCCCATGTCAGGCCCCACTCATCACACAGTTGGGCGACGCGCACTGCACCGTGCATCGTCCAGAAATGCGGATCGGCCAGTGGAATATCGACTGCCTGCAACATCACGGCATGGTTCATTTCACGCCAGTTGGTAGCAATCATATTGGTCGCGACCGGCAGCCCGGTGGCGCGACGGAATTCCGCCATCACTTCACGACCAGAAAAACCTTGTTCGGCACCGCACGGATCTTCCGCATAGGTCAGAATGCCTTTCATGTCTTTGCATAAACCAATCGCTTCATCCAGCAGCCAGGCTCCGTTTGGATCGACGGTAATGCGGGCATCCGGGAAACGTTTCTTCAGCGCCTTCACGGCATCGATTTCCTGCTCACCGGGCAACACGCCGCCTTTGAGCTTGAAATCTTTAAATCCATAGCGGTCAGTGGTGGCTTCAGCCAAACGCACAATCGCCTCACTGTCCATCGCCTGCTGGTGACGCAGGTGATACCACTCGTGCTTACCTTTTTCACCGCATAAGTAAGGCAGGTCCGTCTTTGTGCGGTCACCGATATAGAACAGGTAACCGAGCACGGTGACTTCATCACGCTGCTTCCCTGGCCCCAGCAGCTCGGCAACGGGGACACCCATAAATTGCCCCAGCAGATCGAGCAGCGCAGCTTCGAGCGCCGCGACCGCATTCACGCGCAGTTCAAACGTCCAGGCGCCTTTGCCGAAGGAATCAAAATCAGAAGATTGGTTGCCGACATGAATGTCATGAACCAGACGGTTCATGCGGGCGATTTGTTCGCCTTTCACGCGAGGAATGGCCTCAACCAGCGTGTTGTAAATAACTTCACCGCCGGGGGCTTCGCCGACACCGGTATGCCCGGCGCTGTCGGTTAAAATGACGAGGTTACGCGTAAAGTAAGCACCATGTGCGCCGCCGATGTTCAGCAACATGCTGTCATAGCCCGCGACGGGGATGACTTTCATGTCGGTAATTACAGGGGTCGCTGAAAAGTTTGTCATTACAGGCTCCCGTCACGAATGGCGCGCACAGGGTTTACGCTTAGGTTTCCGATGTTTGCCAAAACGCAGGAGCACGTTGAGGATGAGGAAAATAATTCAGTCATACAGAAATAAAAAACAGATGGTGCACCAGTAGATGATTTCATGTTGTTTTCCTACTTTATTAGCGCGACCTTGTTTTTACTCTGATTTGAAATGGTAATGCTTGTAGGGTTATCAGAATAAAAACAGGTTATAACTGTCCCGATACCGAAATAAACCAGTCAGGAAGGCAATGTTATAATCCGCACCGCCTTACCAACCTCAGGAAAAAGTATAAGTTTTCTTATTTCACAACTCATTGGGCAATAGCACAGCATTCCCTGTCGAAATGCAGATTAAATATGTCATTATCACAGGCCAATGGGAGGTGTTTCACGAAAACCGGGGAAAGCGAATTTCCGCCTTATAAACCCCGAAATACGTCCCCTTGGCGCTCGATGTCGAAGAGATAAAACCCAGCTTTCCATGAGGTAAATAAACGGCAAGCCTAATAACGAAACGCTGCGCCATCAGTACGATGCCGCAGCGTTTGTGTCATTGCCTATATGCAAATTAATACGGTAACGAATGGCCTTACTTCTTAACGAATGGCTTCAATTCGATACGTTTAATATCCTGTACGATAAACAGGTAGCTGACGATGGCAACCAGCGCATGAATCCCGACATACACAAGACCGCCATTGAAAGAGCCGGTCATGCCGATGATGTAGCCAATCGCAATTGGCGTCACGATACCAGACGCGTTACCGAACATGTTGAACAGCCCGCCACTTAATCCACTGATTTCTTTCGGTGCGGTATCAGCCATAACCGCCCAGCCCAGCGCGCCAATGCCTTTGCCGAAGAAGGCCGCAGACATCACCGCAATAACGACCCATTCGGTTTCTACATAGTTACAAATCACCATCGACATGGAGAGCAACATACCGAGGACGATAGGCGTTTTACGAGCAAAAGTCAGGGAGTTGGTCCGGCGCATCAGGTAATCGGAAATGATGCCACCCAGAACGCCGCCAACAAAACCACAGATAGCAGGAACCGAGGCGACAAATCCCGCTTTAAGGATCGACATACCGCGAGCCTGAACCAGATAGAGCGGGAACCAGGTGATGAAGAAGTAGGTCAGTGCGTTAATACAGTATTGACCGATGTAAACGCCAAGCATCATACGGGACTGCATTAATTGCTTGATCTGATGCCATTTTTCACCCTTCTCGGTCGCTTTCTTCGACCCCTTGGCATCCATGTTAATCAGTGCGCCACCGGCCTCGATGTAATCCAATTCAGCCTGATTCACACCAGGATGATCTTTCGGATCATGGATCACTTTCAGCCAGACAAAGCTGAGGATGATACCCAATCCCCCCATGAACCAGAACACATGCGCCCAACCCACCGCATGTACCAACCAGCCCATGATAGGAGCGAAGATCACGGTCGCAAAGTACTGTGCCGAGTTAAATATCGCCACCGCCGTTCCACGTTCTTGTGCGGGGAACCAGGCAGCGACAATGCGGCTATTTCCCGGGAAGGAAGGCGATTCACACAAACCGACCATAAAGCGCAAAAGGAACAGAGAAATGACGATGCCAGCACCGCTGAAGATATCGACAAAGCCTTGTAATAAGGTAAAAACCGACCAGGTGAAGATACTGTAGAAGTAAACTTTCTTTGAGCCGAAGCGATCGAGCAGCCAGCCTCCGGGGATTTGCCCAATCACATACGCCCAGGAGAACGCTGAAAAGATATAACCCATCCCTACCGCATCCAACCCAATCTCTTTGGACATAGCAGAGCCAGCGATGGACAATGTGGCACGGTCGCCATAGTTAAATGACGTGACGATAAACAACATCACGACAATCCAGTAGCGGGCGTTTGTTCTCTTTTGTATCGCGCCAGCTGCTGAGCTTACTGTATTCATGATGAACTCCTGCTTCAATCGCGGTTCGCTCATTCATTCCGAATAACAGATAACGTGTAGGGTTATCAGAATGAAGATCAGTGGATATCCCCGTCATACTTCAAGTTACATGTGTGTTGGCTGCGTTACTCGGTCCACTTACGTGGACCTCGCCCCGCTGGGGCCGCTGCAAGCAGCGTTCAAATCTGCCTCTGGCAGATTTGTCAGTCACCCGATGAACTTACCTAAGTAAGTTCATCGGGATTCCTTCTCTTGCCGCCTACCTGAAACTCGAATTATTTAGGGTATAGTTAAATTCCCATTTTTATTTTTCTTGCGAATAGCCAGGCTATATAGCTTCAGAGTAATTAGCTGACATCTTCAACTCGCCGGATCATTATAATTTTTACCTACTGCCCGCTCACTAGATAAAAGCACAACATTAAAAATGTCCTTTTGAATATGTTGGTGCACTTGCCCTATATAGTGCGAGGTGTTTCACGAAAAATGCCGCTATTCTCTTTTTACATTCGTACACATTATTTTCATTTCCCCCTTAAAAAACGCACGCAGGAAGAATGTGATCAAACTCACCAAAAACTGGGGCTTCGCCTGATAAATCATAAACAAAAAGACCGGGCTTAGGTCAATTGCATAATGTACGAGAAGAGAACCTCACGTATACTCGTTAGCGAGCAATGAAGTAATAGCGTGGTAATCGTTACCACGGCGTTTCTGATAAACCAATAATAAAGGCTTGCATCATGTCAGATAAATCAGAAAGTAATGCTGCACAAGAGCAGCCACTTTATATTAAGGTCCACGATTCTGATAATGTTGCCATTGTTGTTAATAATAATGGCTTACGTGCCGGAACCCGTTTTAATGATAATCTGGAATTAATTGAGCATGTTCCGCAGGGCCACAAAGTTGCCCTTGTTGATATCGCCAAATCAGGCGCAATTATCCGCTATGGTGAAATTATCGGGTATGCGCTACGCGATATTCCTAAAGGAAGCTGGATTGATGAATCCCTCGTCGAGTTGCCTCAGGCTCCCGCGCTAGAAACCCTGCCGCTGGCGACTAAAGTCCCGCCCTCCCTGCCTTCACTGGAAGGCTACACTTTTGAAGGTTACCGCAATGCCGATGGCAGCGTAGGCACGAAAAATCTGTTGGGCATTAGTACCAGCGTGCACTGCGTCGCGGGCGTGGTGGACTACGTCGTTAAAATTATCGAGCGGGATTTATTACCGAAATATCCCAATGTGGATGGCGTGGTCGCACTTAACCATCTCTACGGCTGCGGCGTGGCAATCAATGCACCTGCTGCGGTCGTTCCTATCCGCACCATTCACAACCTGGCGCTGAACCCGAATTTTGGCGGCGAGATACTGGTGGTGGGCCTGGGCTGTGAAAAATTACAGCCGGAACGCCTGCTGGAAGGGACGCCAGACGTACAGGCCATCTCCCTTGATGACAGTAGTATTGTCCGCTTGCAGGATGAACACCACGTTGGTTTCCGCTCGATGGTGGATGACATTCTGACAATGGCAGACAGGCACCTGCAACGACTGAACAAACGCCAGCGTGAAACCTGTCCGGCCTCAGAATTGGTTGTCGGCATGCAGTGCGGCGGCAGCGATGCTTTCTCTGGCGTCACCGCTAACCCAGCCGTCGGTTTTGCATCCGACCTGCTGGTACGCTGCGGCGCAACCGTCATGTTCTCCGAAGTAACTGAAGTGCGCGACGCCATTCATCTGTTAACGCCGCGCGCCATCAATGAAGAAGTCGGTAAACGTCTGCTGGAAGAAATGGCCTGGTACGACAATTACCTCGACAGCGGCCAGACCGATCGTAGCGCCAACCCCTCACCAGGCAACAAAAAGGGAGGTCTGGCGAATGTGGTGGAAAAAGCGCTCGGCTCCATTGCCAAATCCGGCACCAGCGCCATTGTCGAAGTCTTGTCCCCCGGTCAGCGCCCAACCAAGCGTGGGCTAATTTACGCCGCAACGCCAGCCAGTGACTTCGTGTGTGGCACCCAGCAGCTTGCTTCCGGTATTACCGTGCAGGTCTTCACCACGGGGCGCGGCACGCCCTATGGCCTGCTCGCGGTACCCGTCATCAAAATGGCAACCCGTACTGCATTGGCAAACCGCTGGCACGATCTGATGGATATTGATGCCGGTACGATTGCTACCGGAGAAGCCACGATCGAAGACGTGGGCTGGCAGCTTTTCCACTTCATTTTGGATATCGCCAGCGGCAAGAAAAAAACTTGGTCCGATCAATGGGGGCTTCATAACGCCTTGGCCGTCTTCAATCCGGCACCGGTAACCTGATTATCGTTCTCCGCAGGCCAGAGCCATTATCCGGCCTGCGGATCGCGTTATTTGATCTACAATAAATTCAGCGCTAATAAAAATGCTAATTAAAAGAACAAACAGCAGGCAAGCAACATTTACTTTCATTCACGCAAAGAAAAAATAAAAAAAACTTAACAAATAATTCGTCTTAGCTTCAATTTCATTGATTCAAAAATACCCTTTAAGAATAATCCCTATTTACTCCCCACCTATTCTTAATCATTTTTTTACCAATTATTTATTGCCAATAAAATGAATCAATTGACAGGTAATCGTCCCCATCATAAATTTACGCGTGCTGAAAAAGCGTGCTAACACTGATGAAATATTTGTTACAAAAATACAGTCACAAAAACTCCATCACGCACAATATAGGGTCAATAGCCCGCTCATAAATAATGCCTGGCATTATTTTATATAAATGAGTGAGCGCCCAAAAAATTTCAGTATACCCATTTGAATAACTTGAATATTTACACAGCAATATGCCTGACAGATTTCACGGGATGTACCACGCGGCAGCGACACAGCGTTTTAGCTTCTGTAATAATCAGAACGACTGAAACGAGGAAAGCGGCCAGTATGGCTGAACCTGGGAACTGAGCGGGATACGTACGCCGGGGTTTCTAATGAGAGTGAATACACCTGTTACACAGCAGGAGTATCTGTTAGACATGGACACCATATTGATGTCCACGACAAATATTCACAGCCACATTACTTATGCCAACTCTGCTTTCATTAAGGTTAGTGGTTTTTCTGAAGAGCAGCTCATCAACCAGCCACACAATATTGTGCGTCACCCTGACATGCCCGTTGAAGCCTATGCCGACATGTGGTTTACGTTGAAACAAGGCGATAGCTGGACAGGATTAGTTAAAAACCGTCGCAACAACGGCGACCACTACTGGGTTCGCGCCAATGTTACGCCGGTCTACCAGCAGGAGCATCTCGCAGGCTATATCTCGGTACGCAACACGCCCAGCGCCGAAGAGATCAAATCTGCCGAAGCGCTGTATAGCGCCGTGCAGAAAAAACAGGCGGGCAATCGTAAGTTCTACAAAGGGCTGGTGGTTCGCACTGGACTCTTTGCACCGCTGTCGCTATTGCAGAAGTTGTCAGTCCGCTGGCGCTTACGCATAGCGGTATTGACGGCGGGACTCATTCCCACGCTGCTCGCTTTCAGCGGCATGAATCCACTGTGGTTACTGGCACTGGCGCTGTTGCTCATTGTTATCCTGGATCAGCTGCTGCAAAAGCAAATTGCGCAGCCAATCAGGATGATACTGAAGCAGGCTCAGCATGTGGTCTCAGGCCGTAAAGTAAAGCATATCCATCTGAATCGAGTAGATGAAATCGGCTTGCTGCTGCGTTCCGTTAATCAGTTTGGCCTGAATTTGCACTCGCTTGTTGATGACGTTAGCACGCAGGTAAACGGTATTACCAACGTCAGCCATAAGCTGGCGGAAAACAATATCGACCTGAATACGCGTACAGAAGAAACATCGGCAAACCTGCAACAAACCGCCGCCGCCATTGAAGAAATTACCGTTGCCGTGCAGCAGAGTGCTGAAACGGCGGCACAGGCCACCACCATGGCTGAAGCCGCCAGCAGTACCGCGCTTAAAGGTGGCAATATCATGAAAGAAACCATCGGCATGATGGATTCCATTTCCAGCGCTAGTGATAAGATCGTTGATATCATTGGCGTGATAGACAGCATTGCCTTCCAGACTAACATCCTTGCGCTGAATGCGGCGGTTGAAGCGGCGCGTGCCGGCGTACAGGGACGAGGGTTTGCCGTGGTAGCCGCCGAGGTTCGTAATTTAGCACAGCATTCCGCCTCTGCAGCCAAAGAGATTAAAGCGCTCATCGACGCCAACGTTGAAAGTGTGAAACAAGGCAGCACAATGGTAGAAAACGCGGGCAAACATATCAGCGACATCGTTGATGAAGTCTTGCAGGTCTCCACCATGATCAAAGAGATCAGCAACGCAACGCATGAGCAAACCTCGGCATTGGGCCTGATCAATACCTCTATTGCACAGATAGAACAAATGACACAGCGCAATACCGATATGGTTACGCACTCAACAGAAGCGGCTGAAGGGCTAAACCTCCAGGCAAGGCGGCTGAATAGCGCGATTAACGTGTACGGTAGCTAACGAACGTCATTCCTTCAATTGCAGCAAGGGAGCAGGAAGCGCCCTTGCTGTATCTTCTTATTACCCTCCAGAAAGTGCGCAGTAACCCTCTCCCGTTTGTAAGTTTTTCGTAAAGAAAAGCACGACGCAGCCGATAATGATCGGAGAATTGACTTATTTCAGGAGGAAGTGATGTCCATTACAATGAATACGGTGTCAAACGTGACAGCGACGGCCTCTGCGGCCAATAAGTCTGCAACGAACAAGGCTTCATCTAATACAGAGAGTAAAGCGGCATCTACCGCGGATACGGGTAGTGGCGCTCAACAAAAAATTGCCGCAATACAAAATCAAATCAAGCAACTGACTAACAAGCTAAAAGAGCTGGGTACATCGGCCGAAAAGGCGCAAAGTGAAGCCGAGCGCAAACTCATCAAGCAGCAGCAGCAGATGATCCAGGCGCAAATTCAGGCGCTCTATGCCGAAATTGCCCGTATCCAAAAAGAAGAAGCAGAAAAGAAAGCGGCCGAGGCTGCGTCAAAAGCGACATCACAACAAACTGAAAATAAAGACAAAAAAGACGGTGTTGATATCTACGTCTGACAGCAATATCTGCCGCATTCCCTTCTTTCTTTCTCTCTCTTTCCTGACTGATACATTTTGTTACATGAGCTGTCAGGAAAGTGAGTATTTCATGCTTCATTGCCAACAATATCCCCTTCGAGAAAGTGCTTAAATTGCCGATATAACGGCTTGTACCCCGAATAATTCGGGTATATCGGCATCTTTTCATTTTCAGGAGGGAAAATGTCAAACACCATCAGCAGTATCAGCGTATCGACAACAACAGCAAGCAGCAGTAAAAGCAGCAACACCTCAGAGCAACAGATTGCGCAGCTAACCAAGCAGGTTCAGGCGCTTACCAAACAGGTGAGTAAACTGACCGAATCAGCTTCCAGCGCAGAAAGCGATGATGAACGTAAACTGATCGAACAGCAGCAGCAGGCCATTCAAGCACAGATCCAGGCGTTACAGGCACAAATTGCCCGCTTGCAGAGTGAAAAATCAGAACAGCAGTCTGATTCCACATCTTCGGCTCAAAGTGCTAAACAAGAAGGCGTTAATCGCCCGACAGCAGATAACCAGATTAATATCTACGTCTAGTCTGCGTCAGGGATGGGGTAGCCAGTAAAGGTAAAAGGTCGCTTGATTAAAGCGACCTTTTTTCATCAGAAATTACCGCTGGAAATGGATAGTCAGGAACGGGGCCGCTTCAGCGGCGTTACCAACCCTTGCAGACCCTCTATTTTGATTGTCAGCGTAATTTGCATCAACTCCCCTAAGCGACCATTGGGAAATTCGTCCTTGCGGGAGAACCACAACAGGTACTCTTCAGGCAAATCAATCAGCACTCGTCCTTTGTATTTACCAAAGGGCATCTGCATCGTGGCAATGTCTATCAGGTCTTCTTTTTCCATCGCTTACTCTCCCAATAGTCGGATCATTTCCGCCTCGTCGATCACCGGGATTCCCAGCTCCTGCGCTTTTGCCAGCTTAGAACCTGCAGCTTCACCGGCGATCACCATATCGGTTTTCTTCGAGACGCTGCCACTCACTTTTGCTCCTAACGCCGTTAGCCGATCTTTGGCTTCGTCACGGGACAAAATGCTCAGCGATCCGGTCAATACCACCGTTTTCCCCGCGAATGGGCTGTCGATCTCTTCAGCCTTGACGACCAGAACCTCAGGCCAGTGAATGTTGATGCCAGCGGGATCGGTCAGTTCGCGAATAACGGTTTGGTTGTGCTCTTCCTCAAGGAAATGACGTACATGCGCGGCAACCACTTTACCGACATCCGGCACCGCCAGCAGCGCTTCTTCATCGGCAGCAAAAAGTGCCTCCAGCGAACCAAAATGGGCAGCCAGGTTGGCAGCGGTGGATTCGCCAACATCACGAATCCCCAACGCATACAGGAAGCGCGCCAGCGTCGTGGTTTTCGCCTTTTCCAGCGCGTTGACCAGATTCGTCGCAGACTTCGGCCCCATGCGATCCAGACCCGTCATGATCCCTGCGCTTAGGCGAAACAGATCGGCTGGCGTCTTGACGTACTCTTTTTCCACCAACTGATCGATGATCTTATCGCCCATGCCTTCCACATCCAACGCACGGCGAGAAACAAAATGCTTCAGCGCTTCTTTACGCTGGGCACCACAGATCAACCCACCGGTACAGCGCGTAACAGCCTCCCCTTCTACGCGCTCAACGTCAGATCCACACACGGGACAGGCAGAAGGGAAAACGATCGGTTGTACCGTTGCTGGCCGTTCAGATTCCACGATACCGACAATCTGTGGGATCACATCCCCCGCTCGACGCACAATCACGCAATCGCCAATCTGCAAACCGAGCCGCTCAATTTCATCCGCATTGTGCAATGTGGCATTGCTGACGATGACCCCAGCCACGGCGACCGGTTCCAGACGCGCGACTGGCGTAATCGCCCCTGTGCGCCCAACCTGAAACTCGACATCACGTACCCAGGTCAGCTGTTCCTGCGCCGGGAATTTAAAGGCTACTGCCCAGCGAGGCGCACGGGCAACGAACCCTAACCGCTCCTGCAGCTCCAGAGAGTCAACTTTGACAACGACGCCGTCGATATCAAAACCTAACGAGCTGCGGGTTTGTTCGACCTGACGATAAAAATCCAGTACCTCAGCCGGACCAGTACAGAGCTTGATTTTGTCACTAACCGGCAGCCCCCACGCTTTGAACTGCATCAGCCGTTCCCAGTGGCTGGCAGGCAATTCGCCGCCTTCCAGCAGGCCGACGCCATAGCAGAAGAAGGTCAGCGGACGTTTAGCCGTAATGCGTGGGTCGAGCTGGCGCAGCGATCCAGCAGCAGCATTACGCGGGTTGGCAAAGACTTTACTTCCCGTTCGGCGGGCTTCTTCGTTCAGCTTTTCAAAACCGCTGTGTTTCATAAACACTTCACCGCGCACTTCAACACGGCGCGGAATATTGTCACCTTCAAGGCGCAACGGAATCGCCGCCACGGTACGAATGTTACTGGTGATATTTTCCCCAGTCGTGCCATCCCCGCGCGTGGCCGCCTGCACCAGAACGCCGTCTTCATACAGCAGGCTGACCGCTAAACCATCCAGCTTTAGCTCACAGCAGAATGTCAGATCGTCACCGTTTTTCAGCCGGTCGCCAATTCGCTTGCTGAAGGCCAGATAGCTCTCTTCATCAAATACGTTATCCAGCGATAACATCGGCACTTCATGGCGTACCTGTTCAAATGCCGCCAGCGGCGCTGCCCCCACTCGCTGCGTGGGAGAATCGCTGGTTACCAGCTCAGGGTGATCCGCCTCTAACGCTTTCAGTTCCTGCATGAGTTTGTCATATTCGACATCAGGAATTTCGGGCGCATCTTCAACGTGATATTTGTATTCGTGATGGCGTAAGACCCGGCGCAACTCCGCTACCCGCAGTGCGACCGCATTCACTTCGGCTGGTTCTTTCTTCACTGGTTTCATACCTGTTTTATCTGACGTGTCGCCCTGTCGGCGTTATGATTGTTATGACTCTCGCCCGTGATGTGCCAGAGCGAGAATCATTAGCTTGCGGTCTGAACGGCGTCGGGATCACTCAAGCGCCGTCAGTTTGATTTTTTAAGGTTTAGACGCGTTGGCTTTAATCGTGTTGATGATGTTCGTTGTGGAGCAGCCGTCCTCAAAGTTCAGGACTTTCACTTCACCACCGTTAGCCCAGACCTCTTCACTACCGGCAATTTCATGTGGCTGGTAGTCTCCGCCTTTCACCAGAATGTCCGGCAGAATGCTGGCAATCAGGCGCTGCGGCGTATCTTCTTCAAACGGCACAACCCAGTCGACGGCTTCCAGCGCGCCCAGCACGATCATCCGCTGCGGCAGCGGGTTGACGGGGCGAGTCGGCCCTTTCAGGCGTTTGGTTGAGGCATCGCTGTTTACTGCAACAATTAACCGATCGCCAAGTTTGCGGGCATTTGCCAGATAAGACACATGCCCAGCATGCAGAATATCGAAGCAGCCGTTGGTCATCACAATCTTTTCGCCACGCTGACGCGCCAGTTCAACGGCATTTTTCAGCTGTTCTTCTGTCATCACGCCAAACCCAGTGTCGGCACGGCCACGGATAGCGTTTTCCAACTCAATCGGTGTGACCGTTGACGTACCCAGCTTGCCAACGACAACGCCTGCGGCGGCATTCGCCAAGAAACAGGCTTCTTCCAGCGGGTTACCCGCCGCCAGCGCAGCGGCCAGCACGCCAATGACGGTATCGCCTGCACCGGTCACGTCGTACACTTCCTGCGCCTGCGTTGGCAAATGCAGCGGTGCCTTGCCAGGCTGTAGCAGCGTCATCCCTTGCTCGGAACGCGTAATCAACAACGCGGACAGGTCGTAATCGGCCACCAGTTGCATGCCACGCTCAACCAGCTCTTCTTCCGTTTTGCAACGCCCTGCGACTGCTTCAAACTCAGACAGGTTCGGCGTCAGCAATGTCGCGCCACGGTAACGGGCAAAATCTGTGCCTTTCGGGTCGATCAGCACTGGAACACCCGCGGCTTTTGCCGTCTGAATCATGGTTTGCACATGCGCTAATGCTCCTTTTGCATAGTCAGACAGCACCAGCGCACCAATTTTTGGCAACGCCAGTTGAATACGCTCGATGATCGGCTGAGGATCAATGCCCTCAAAGCCCTCTTCGAAATCCAGTCGGATCAACTGCTGATTACGCGACAGCACGCGCAGCTTAGTGATCGTCGGGTGCGTAGGAACCGAGACAAAATCACACTTCACATTCACTTCGCCAAGTTTGGCATTCAGCGCGCGTGCGGCATCATCAATACCCGTTAACCCCACCAGACGCGAACCCGCACCCAATGCAGCGATGTTCATGGCGACGTTCGCCGCGCCACCCGGGCGCTCTTCGATCGTATCCACCTTGACCACAGGCACCGGAGCCTCTGGTGAAATTCGGCTGGTCGGCCCATACCAGTAACGATCCAGCATGACATCACCCACCACTAACACACCCGCTTGACGGAAATCAGGCAGCGTCACTTTCATCCTTTACTCCAGGCTTATTTCGCATAATGCGTGTAATAATATCATAGGCACAATCATTACACGCCACCGCAGCACGGCTCTTTGCTGAGCATTTGGCCGCATAACCCATCATCATATAGTCAAGAGGAAACCTAGGCTCCCACTAACCACTTATTCCAACTCACCAGCACCTGTTCCCGCTCCGCAACAAACCGATCCTTGCTGACCCGGCCGGACAGTTCCTGCAAGGCCAGATGGTGCAGCTCATTGCGCATGGTGACATAGGCCAGTTTGAGCGCATTGGCTTCGCTTTCTTCCATCACGCCATACTGCGCCATCAGTTCCAGAATGCGCACATTGTCTGACCAGCGGGTCAAACGCGGTTCCTGAGCGGCGTAACGCAGCACCAGATACTGGGCAATAAATTCAATATCCGTAATGCCGCCCGCATCCGTTTTGATGTCAAAGAGCGCTTTATCTTTGTTCGCCAGATGCTGACGCATTTTTTCCCGCATTTCTCGCACTTCAGTCCGCAGAGTATCCGCATCACGCTCTGCGCACAGAATGCCGCGGCGAATAGACTCAAAGGTCTGCTGCACGCCGCTTTCACCGTACACCATACGCGCACGCACCAGCGCCTGATGCTCCCACGTCCACGCTTCATTGCGCTGATACTCATCAAATGCTTCTACCGTACTCACCAGCATACCCGCCGCACCCGATGGTCGCAGACGAGCGTCCACTTCGTACAAAATGCCTGATGACGTCCGGGTGCTAAACAGGTGCATGACACGCTGTGCGAGGCGCAGATAAAACTGGCGACCATCAATACTGCGCTCACCATCCGTCATCACATCCGAGGGACAGTCCAGCAAGAACACCAGATCCAGATCGGAGCTATACCCCAGTTCCCAGCCGCCGAGCTTGCCATAGGCAATAACGGCAAACCCACGACCTTCACGGTGCTGCAAATGGGACGGCTGGCCATAGCGCGCCACCATCTGTCCCCATGCCTGCTGAACCACTGCCGCGATAATCGCTTCCGCCAGATACGTTAAGTGATCGCTCACTTTCATCACTGGCAGTACGCCGCCGATATCACCTGCGGCGATGCGCAGTTGCTGCGACTGTTTAAACTGGCGAACCGCTTCCAACTGCTGTTCTTCATCATCCTCAGGTACGCGCATCAAATACTGGCGTAGTTCATCGGCATACGCGCCCGGAGCCGTCGGTTGATACAGCGTTGACGCATCGAGCAATTCATCCAGCAGCAGGGGATAGCGCGCCAGTTGGCTGGCAACCATCGGCGAAGCCGCACACAGGCGAATCAGTTGACCGAGCGCAGCGCGGGACTCCAGCAACAGTTCGAGATAGGTGGTACGCGTGACGATTCCCAGCAGTAACGGCGTCAAACGAGACAGCACCCTATCCGCTTCCTGACGGGCGCAGACCTCTGCCAGCAAACACGGCATGAGTTGATCCAACACATCCCGCCCGCGTGGCCCTATTGTGCGTTTCGCCACATCGTGGCGAAATTCCACAATCGTCCGCATCAGCTTCTCACGCACGGTTTCCGTAAGATGTGGCGTCAGCGGAGCCAGTTCGCCGTCATCCAGCGTATCCTGCCATAGGCTGCTATAGCTGCTATGTTCGGGGATATCATTATTGTCCGGCGCATCATCGCCAATCAGATCGTCGAATACGTGGCGCACCGCCTGCATATGCTCTGAAAGCATGGATTGCAGCGTGTCCCAACTGTCGAATCCCATTCCCCATGCCAGACGCTGCTGGTTCAGTTCATCACCCGGCAGCGTTTGCGTCTGCTCATCGGCAATGGCCTGCAACAGGTTCTCTAGACGACGCAGAAACAGGTAAGCCGTGCTGAGATCGAGCACCTGTTGCGGCGTTAATAGCCCCAGCGCTCCCACATGCTGGAGCGTAGGCAGCAGCGAACGTCCCTGTAGTCCCGGCTCACGGCCGCCGCGAATCAGTTGGAAAACCTGCGTAATAAATTCGATTTCACGAATCCCGCCGGCCCCCAGTTTGATGTTGTTGCGCAGATCCCGACGACGAACCTCGCGGGCAATCATGCTCTTCATATTCCGTAGCGACTGGATCACGCTGAAATCGATATAACGGCGGAAGACAAAGGGCTTCAGCGTGCTACGCAGTTCCTGACTGTAGGCATCATCCATTCCGCCCATCAGGCGCGCTTTGACCATCGCATAGCGTTCCCAGTCGCGGCCCTGCTCCTGATAATAATCTTCCATCGCCGCAAAGCTGAGCACCAACGGTCCGCTGTCGCCAAAGGGACGTAGCCGCATATCCACGCGGTAAACAAAACCATCGACGGTCGGCTGATCCAGCACCTTAATGAGTCGCTGCCCCAGACGCGTGAAGAACTGTGCGTTATCCAGCTCGCGCCGTCCGCCTTGTGTATGACCATTTTCGGGATAGACGAAGATCAGATCGATATCCGAAGAGAAATTAAGCTCTCCCCCGCCCAGTTTTCCCATGCCAAGAATCAGCAGAGGCTGCGCCACGCCCTGCGCATTGCAAGGTGTCCCCCATTCACGGCAACAGGCCTGATATAACCAGCTTCTGGCCGCCACAATCACCACCTCGGCCAGTTCACTCAACTGACGCAGCGTGTGTTCCGTGGTACTGGTTTGCAGCGCCTGCGACCACGCAATTCGCGCCAACATATGTCGCCGAAACCGACGCAATGCCGCCATCAACGCATTTTCATCGTTAACATCGGCCAGAGCGTTACTTAACCAGTCGGCGTAGTGCTGCCACTCTTCGGGCTGCGGCGGTTGCTGATGAATCCCTTGCCACCAGTCAGGATGCAACGCAAGCGCATCGCTGACAAAATCGCTCAATGCCAAAACAGCGGCATCGCTGTCCGTTATCGGTTCATCTGGTGCGGCTTCCCGTAAACGCGAGAGCGCACGCTGAGATTGTTCCGTCAGAAGCACAGGTAAAGCAGGCAAAGGAAGTATCGGCATGGGGGTTCCCTTGATGCGCCGCCTATCCTCACTGACAAGCGGCAGTTAACGGTTACTGTGACTGTCCGCCGCTATGTAGCCAGAACGGAGACAAGGCCAGCGCCTCTTTACGGTAGGCTTCCAGATACACGGAAGGTGCCTTTCCGGCAGCAAGCCGCTCAATTTCCTGGAGTAAGATCCGCCAGTGTTCAATGTAGGCTTCCACCAGTTCCGCTGGATACGCGCCGGACAAGAGAAGAAAAGCGCAGATACTACGTTGCAGACGAGGGATTTGCTGTTCGTACTGCGTTTCCGTCAACTTAGAAGAAAAGGCGCTTTTCAGATCCGCCGTGCTGCGGCTTAGCATAATGTCGGCAAAGCGTTTGAACGAACCCTGTAACTTAATGCGATCTTTATTATCCATATGGTCACGCCAGCCAGACTCGACCAGCCAGGAAGTCAGTACCAACTTACTTTGCAGGTAGTCGACGCTGTAGCATACTTCCGCGCCATCGGAGCTTTGTAGCCGGGCTTCCAAAGTGGCGAGTGCAGAGCGAAAAAGCGTAGTGACCTTGCGTAACACGACGCCCCCTACGAGCACCAGCATTTCGCGCATTAACGCACTGGCTTCTGGCAGGGCTTCACGGGCAGAGGCATTTCCTCTTACCCACAGTTCTTCGTGGTATTGCCAGTGACTCAACCCCAGTTCCAGCGCCGCACGGATGGCTTGATCGATATTGGTTTTTGGATCCACAACCAATCGATTGAGAGGCAGACACTCACGAACTGGATTACCTTTAGCCAGATGGTATCCACGCGCCGCCTTACTCAGGCTACCCTGCCGCATACCACCAAACTCTGCGATTTCCTTTGCCAGCTCCAGCAGGTGGGCAGTCTGACCAATCTTTAGTTCCATCTCCAATTCGCACAGCGGTTCACTCAGGTCGCCAGCGCGAATCTCACCACGATCTAACGCAACTTCAATCACACTTTGATAGTAAGTAAACACCCACTTTTCACGCGTAAAATCCGTGCTAAACAGCGGCTTGAGCGACGATTGCAGCGTTTCAACCTCGCAATCTTCCGGCCAGACGTCTGCCGGAAACAGGCTGAGATCCAGCTCAGCTTTCTCCAGTTCAACGTTATATTCTGGGTGTTGATGTAGCCCGCCAATCACCTTACCGGCCGTTTTCGCCGTCATTTCGTAGCGTTCATTTTCGCCACGAATACGCAGGCCGATGCCGTTGCGGCGCAGGTAATTATCCGCCGTTTCATAATAGGTATTGCTCAGACGCTGAGCACGCATGTGCTCATACTGACTGTAATCACTCTCCCAGTCAGCCAGTTGCGTCAGCAGCGATTCAACGCTGTCGGGATGAACAATAAACTTCAGCTCAATTTCTTCACTCATAGCATTCACAACACCAAAACCACGTTCATTATCCTGTCAGTAAATAACATTTTACTTCACCTTACTACTCTTACCGTACACACTCTTTTTCACCTGCGAACAAGCGCGCATTTCTTATGCAAACCAACCATCGGCTAAGCGGCTTTTCACGCTTAAACACGCCGCGCATCGCCTTCCAAGAACCTATCCCAGTGGACGTTATTGGTGCGAAATGGCCCTCATGCGCAGGTTCTAAGACAGTTCTCATTTCGGTTTATACATTGCCTCGTCAGACTTAAGTCTCTACTATCAGACCACCATTAACGCAACATGATGATCTTATGCAGAAATTAGGCTTACTCTGTTTTACTTTATTTTCTCTCACGCTGAGCTGGACCGCACAGGCGGAAGAAAAACGCTATATTTCCGATGAGTTATTGACGTATGTCCACAGCGGCCCAGGCAATCAATATCGTATCGTCGGCACACTGAATGCGGGTGCAGAGGTCACGTTGCTCAGCGTTAATGAAAACGCGGGCTATGCGCAGATCCGTGATGACAAAAACCGCACCACCTGGATTCCTCTTGACCAGCTTAGCAATACGCCGAGCCTGCGCACACGGGTGCCGGAGCTGGAAAATCAGGTCAAAGACCTGACGGACAAACTGAATAATATCGATCAGACCTGGAACCAGCGCACCGCTGATATGCAGCAGAAAGTCGCTGCCAGCGATGGTGTTATCAACGGATTACGTCAGGAAAATCAGGATCTGAAAAATCAGCTTATCGTTGCGCAGAAGAAAGTCAGCGCGGCGAATGTCCAGCTTGATGATAAGCAGCGCACCATCATTCTACAGTGGTTTATGTACGGCGGCGGCGTTGCTGGCATAGGCTTGCTGCTGGGTCTGCTGTTGCCGCACATCATCCCTCGCAAGAAGAAAAATGACCGCTGGATGAGCTAATCGAAATAAGTGCCTGCTTCTTGCAGGCATTTTTCTTTGCCGCCAACGCGGCCGCGCAAAGATGGTAGTATGTGGTGAAGTATTGGTTATTGATTCAGGAGCCCGACGTTGAAGATTTACCTTGTCGGCGGTGCTGTTCGGGACAGCCTGCTGGGTTTACCCGTCACAGAGAAAGATTGGGTGGTGGTCGGCGCAACGCCGGAGAATCTGCTGGCGCAGGGCTACCAGCAGGTTGGAAAGGATTTTCCCGTTTTCTTACACCCCGTTAGCCGCGATGAATACGCACTCGCGCGTACTGAGCGCAAATCCGGCAAAGGCTATACCGGTTTTGTCTGCCATGCCGCGCCCGATGTCACGTTAGAACAGGATTTACTCCGCCGCGATTTGACCATCAATGCCATTGCCCGCACCGAGCGGGGAGACCTCATCGATCCTTACCATGGTCGTCGCGATCTTGAGAATCGCGTTCTACGCCACGTTTCCGACGCGTTCAGCGAAGATCCGTTACGGGTGCTGCGAGTTGCCCGTTTTGCCGCGCGTTTTGCTCATCTCGGCTTCCAGATTGCAGAAGAAACCATGGCGCTGATGCAAAAAATGGCGCATGAGGGCGAGCTGGCTTACCTGACACCAGAGCGAGTCTGGAAAGAGACAGAAAAAGCGCTTGGCACCTCATCGCCAGATGTCTATTTTCAGGTGCTGCGTGACTGCGGCGCACTGGCCGTGCTGTTCCCTGAAATCGATAACCTGTACGGCGTGCCGGCCCCTGCTAAGTGGCACCCGGAAATCGATACCGGCATTCATACCATGATGACGGTGGCGATGGCCGCGCGCCTCAGCCCTGAGATTGACGTACGCTTTGCTACGCTGTGCCACGATTTAGGGAAAGGGCTGACGCCTCCCGAACTGTGGCCACGGCATCACGGGCATGGCCCGGCAGGGGTCAAACTGGTCGAAGCCCTGTGTCAGCGCCTGCGCGTGCCTAACCCGATTCGCGATCTGGCGAAACTGGTTGCCGAATATCATGACCTGATTCATACCGTGCAGGTGCTGCAACCTAAAACCCTGCTGAAGTTATTTGATGCCATTGACGTCTGGCGCAAGCCGCAGCGTTTGGAGCAGTTAGCGCTCACTAGCGAAGCCGACGCCCGAGGGCGGGCGGGTTTCGAAGATACGCCTTATCCGCAAGGCGACTATCTGCGTGAAGCCTTCCGCGTTGCCAGCCTGGTCAGCAGTGCGGACGTCGTCGCCGACGGTTTTAAAGGCATTGACGTGCGCAATGAATTGACACGTCGCCGCACTCAGGCATTGGCAGACTGGAAAGCCCAGCAGCCGGATACCTCAGCCTCATCCTGAAACAAAGAGGCCACGCTAATGCGTGGCCTCTTCTTTATCTAACGACTACCGACACTATCAATCTTACATAAACACCATGTAAACGACGCCCGCGACGATAAAACGGTAAATCGCAAACGGGATAAACGAGATGCGTTTGATGATTTTCAGGAAGGTTTTAATCGCAATCAGCGCCACGATAAACGCCGTCACAAAACCAACCGCAAACATCGGTACATCGGACAGCGACAGGAAATGCCAGCTTTTATACAGATCCAGAACGGTCGCGCCCATCATCATGGGAACCGCCAGAATAAAAGAGAACTCGGAAGCCGCATAGCGGCTGACGCCCACCAGCATCCCGCCGGAAATGGTCGCCCCCGAACGCGAAAAGCCGGGCCACAGCGCCAGACATTGAAAACAGCCAATCATAAATGCCTGGCGATGCGTGATGTCATCCAGCCCGACAGCGCGCGGTTTTTTAGGCTTGAACCATTCCGCCGCTAACAGCAGGAAACCACCGACAACCAGCGCATACATCACGTTCTGTGGGTAAAACAGCGATTTGATCACGTCATGGAAAACCAGCCCAAGCACCACAGCGGGAATCATCGCCAGCAAGATGTGCGTCAGTTTCAGACGACCCGCCGTATTACCCTCATGCGGGACTTCACCGAAGTGAATCCCAATCAGACCAAAGAGGCGGCGCCAGAACATCACGACAACGGCCAGAATCGAACCAAGCTGAATAATCACTTCAAACGTCTTGGCTTTCTCATCAACAAACCCTAACCAATGACCAACAATAATCATATGCCCCGTAGACGATACGGGCAAAAACTCGGTCAGTCCTTCGACCACGCCAAGAATAAATGCGATTAGCAATGAATGCAGGTCAGTCATCTAAAAATCCTTGCCTTTAATAAAAACGAAAATTCAGCCCATAAAAAAGCGGCCGCGTACTTTCGCGAGCCGCTATAACTGGCTTATAGACTGTTTAGGTTACGGTTTAGTTGCACGTAAATCAGTATTTTTCTGTTAAATAAGATTTATCGCGCGCCGCGTTCAATAATGACCCCAACCTGACGCGCCTGTGCCACCGCGCCCGGCTTGCTAAGCTTGATCCGCAACCAGGGGATCGAGAAGCGCTGCATCAGCATTTGTGCAACTTCTTCAGCGACGCGTTCTACCAGAGCAAAGCGCTGGTTTGCCACATGGGCAATCACCGCATCGCTGACATCAGCATAGCTCAAACAGTCATTAACATCGTCACTGGCGGCTGCCTGACGGTTGTCCCAGCCCATTTCGATATCGAACACCAGTTTCTGCTGGATAGTCTGTTCCCAATCGTAAACACCGATAGTAGTGATTACAGTAAGTTCTTCAATAAATACGATATCCATCACGCCATTCTCTGTTTTTGTCGCTGTCGGATACCACTTCCGACGGAATGTGCGTATTATCCACAGATGAGAAGAGTAAAACGACCCTTATTAAACGTCTCTCTATACAAACTAAACGGAATAGCGTTATGAGTGTTACCGCGCTTGGTATGATGTTAATCGCGTATCTGTGTGGCTCTATTTCCAGTGCGATTTTGTTTTGCAGAATTGCTGGGCTACCTGACCCGCGTCAGCATGGTTCCGGGAACCCCGGAGCTACTAACGTATTGCGTATTGGCGGCAAGGCTGCCGCTGCAACCGTATTAGTGTTTGATGTCCTGAAAGGCATGCTGCCAGTCTGGGCCGCTTACGCGTTAGGCGTTCCCCCGCTGTATCTCGGGTTAACCGCCATCGCTGCCTGCCTCGGCCATATCTATCCGGTCTTTTTCCACTTTCGCGGCGGCAAAGGTGTGGCAACGGCTTTTGGCGCCATCGCACCGATCGGCTGGGATCTGACGGGTCTGATGACTGGCACCTGGCTACTCACCGTGCTGCTAAGCGGCTATTCCTCACTCGGTGCCATCGTCAGTGCGCTCATCGCACCGTTTTATGTCTGGTGGTTCAAGCCACAGTTTACTTTTCCCGTCGCGATGCTCTCTTGTCTGATCCTGATGCGTCACCACGACAATATCCAGCGCCTCTGGCGCGGGCAGGAAAGTAAAATCTGGAACAAGCTACGCAAGAAGAAACAGCCAGAAGACGAACAGACGTCCTCCGAAGAATAAGGCAAAAAAATTCCCGTTTTCACGGGAATTTTTTTATGAAGTATGACAGGGAATTAGAATCGGCCGATGGCGGCAAAAGCCTGCGACTGCACTTTAAACTGTGCCATGCTTTCTGCCAGCAGACGCGCCTGATCTTCCAGCGAGCGCGTGGCGGCGGCGGACTCTTCGACCAGAGACGCATTTTGCTGGGCGACCTCATCCATCTGCGATACCGCCAGATTCACCTGCCCAATACCATTGCTCTGCTCACGCGTTGCCGTTGAAATCTCACGCATCAGGGACGTGACGCGCGCCACGGCGTCAGAAACGTCATTCATCGTTTCACCCGCCATTTTTGCCATCACGGTGCCTTCATTGACACGGCTCTGCGATTCTTCCATCAGCGTTTTAATCTCTTTAGCCGATTGCGCACTGCGCTGCGCCAGATTGCGGACTTCTCCCGCTACCACGGCAAATCCACGCCCTTGCTCACCCGCACGTGCAGCTTCAACCGCCGCGTTCAGCGCCAGAATATTGGTCTGGAACGCGATACCGTCAATCACCGCCAGAATATCGGCAATACGTTCTGAGCTGCTGGAGATCATCTGCATTTTCTCAATCATGCCGCCCACGGTCTCGCTGCCTTTATTAGCGATATCCGACACATTTTGCGCCAGCGTGTGCGCTTGTTCCGCACTCTCCGCATTCAGCGCTACCGTGGCAGTCAGTTGCTCCATACTGGCGGCGGTTTCTTCCAGCGATGAAGCTGACTCTTCCGTGCGCGCAGCCAGATGAGTATTGCCAGAAGACAGTTCGCGCGTGCCGACGTCAATCTGCATACCGGCATCGCGGACGCGCCCCACGGCAGTTGCCAGTGAAGACTGCATTGCCTGCATCGCCTGAATCAGGCGGCCAATTTCATTATTGCCGCCCTCGGCAATGCTTTGGGTCAAATCACCACGAGCAATAAATTCCAGTTGGGCGACCGTCTCTTCAAGCGGAGACAGGATAGAACGCTTCAGCGCAATCCAGGCAGCCAATACCAGCAGTAGAACGACGACACAGGCAATGCCAATGATCGTCAGGCGCTCGAACGCAAAGCTCTCGGCTTCTGTGAGCATGTTTTCCCCCACTTCCAGGCCGAAGTCGCGGAATTCGTTCGCTACCTTATCCATCTTAACGCTGAGCGGCGGCAGCACGTCTTGCAGCAGCACGTAATAGGCGGCAACATCACCGCGTTTCAGCGCATCGACCATCGGCTGAACGCCAAGGTTCATGTACTGCTCATAGTTGCTTTTAACCTCTGCCGCCATTTTGGCACCACGCTCCGTTACGGTGCCATAGGAAAGAAAGCGTGCCATTTCTTTTTGAGAGAGCGCCGTGTAGGCTTCTGCCCGCGCGACCGATGCATTCGCGAGATCGGTCAGCCCACTTTCCATCTGACGAGCGGCCAACGCCGCGCCCGTTCTTGCACGCAACGAAGCGGTATAGCTCCCTGCCAGCGCCGTCACTTCTTTCCCCTGAATCTTGTCGATTGTCGTCAGCGACGTGATTCCCTGATTGATTGAGGTGATGCCAATTCCGCAGACCAGCAATAGCAGCAGGACCATCGTACCTAACAAAGCAATCAAGCTCGTCTTGATTGTGATATTTCTTAACATTTTTGTTTCCCTGGAATTACAAATGATAAATAAATGCGGAGAAATACTCCGCATAACGTGATCTTGATCATGTTCCTATCGGTAACAAGCCTGCTTTCTTTAAAGAAACTTTAGTAACGAAAGTATTTTTACTTAAACGACTCGCTCGAGCGCCTCGCGCCTCGGTACGCTAAAAATCAGGGACATTAAACGCTTTTTGGCTATAATGACGGCCACGCTATTTCAGGTTTTAAGAGAAGGAAACTGACATGAGTCTGAACGATGTTCCGGCAGGTAAAGATCTGCCAGAAGATATCTATGTAGTGATTGAAATCCCCGCGAATGCCGATCCAATCAAATATGAAATTGATAAAGATACCGGTGCGCTGTTTGTAGACCGTTTTATGTCTACCGCCATGTTCTACCCATGCAACTACGGCTATATCAACCACACGCTGTCTCTGGATGGCGACCCGGTTGACGTTCTGGTGCCAACCCCGTATCCGCTGCAGCCGGGCTCAGTGATCCGCTGCCGTCCTGTTGGCGTGCTGAAAATGACCGACGAAGCGGGCGAAGATGCCAAGCTGGTTGCCGTTCCGCACAGCAAACTGACGAAAGAATACGATCACATTAAAGACGTTAACGACCTGCCTGAGCTGCTACGTGCACAGATCGGCCACTTCTTTGAGCACTACAAAGATCTGGAAAAAGGCAAGTGGGTGAAAGTTGAAGGTTGGGATAACGCTGAAGCGGCAAAAGCCGAGATCGTTGCTTCCTTCGAGCGCGCGAAAAACAAATAAGCGCCATGCGATATGCATGAAAACCCTTACGGGCTCAAGATATCGCACGATCAAAAACACCGCCTTGCGCGGTGTTTTTATTTATGACCCTGACTTGATTGGCGACTCGACCTCAAGCCTCTTCTTCATCTTCTTCATTACGCTTCAGCCAATCACCGCTGGCTATACGCGTCAGCCCTACAACAGAGTGTTTGTACAGATAGATCCAGGCACTGCCCAGAGGGGTGGAAATCAGCTCACGTTGGTATTCGTGACCATCCCGCTTTAAGGCATCCAGTTCCGTCAATATCGACGAACTAATGCGATAAACCTCACAATGGATTTCACCATCACCAGGTACTACTGCCGGATAATGGCCGAGATCGTACAGCTCGAAACCTGCGAGCTGACAATCCCCTAGCCATTGCGCATTGGTCATCCAATGACTATTTCCCTGTTTGCGTCGTAAACTGCCGTAAACAATAATTCGCATCGCTAAAACTCAAACTGATAGAGCACATCTAATGCCTGGCTAATTCCAGACACCGCTTCCAAGTATAGCTTTGGCATCAGGCGGTAACGCAGCGTTAACGTTGCCAAAGAATCGAATATGCCAACACCATATTTCACTTGCAGACCCGGAAGGACGTAGCCGCTGACGACAACCTGAGAATTATCGCCAACACCCTGTGTATCCAGAGCTAAATTACTTACGCCAAAGGCCTCGCCGATTTTACCCACAACTTGACCACTTTGTGCAACCCCTAAACCGACTAACATTGAGGTCATTGCCGAGCTATCGGCTCCACCGCTGTCCAAACCCTGTCCGCGCAGCAGATAAGAGAGCGCTTCCTGCTGCGACATGGCCGGATCGGAGAAGACTTCCAGCTTCGGTGTGGCGGCCATGCCGGTGACGCGCACGCCAGCGGTGACGTCATTAGCAGTGTTGTCTGGGTTACGAATGGCTTCGATATTCAGGATCGGCTGATCAGGCGGGCCGGAGAACAGAATCAGCCCCTTGCGGACGATCAAATCCTGTCCGTAGGCTTTGAAGCGGCCAGACGGAATATCGATTTGCCCGTTCAGCCCTAATCCGCGCTCGTCCTGAACCATTTTCAGGTCGCCCTGTAGGCGGGCAGCCAGCCCAAACGCATCCAACCGCACATCATTCCCGACACGGATGGTGAGATTGCTGTTAATCGGAATTGCCGCACTGGCTTTCTTCAGCGGCTGTCCCTGCGCATCCAGCATCACTTCATCCGATGACACTGCCACTGCGCTTTCCGGCATATCTTTAACCACAATGCGCGCCCACGGAATACTGACTGAGCCGTTTAACGCAAACAGCTGTGGCGTAGCCTCGAAGACAATATCCGGCGAGACATCCAGCCGCGCCATAGGCGGAATCGTCACCCGCAGCTTCTGGCCTTTCGCCGCAATACGCGCACGCCAGGCATCAGGTCGCGACCAGTCGGCATTCCCGCCAAGGTTCAACTGCCCGTTATCCGTTTTCAGGAAACCTTGCAGCGTTGACGACATCCCGCTGAAATTCACCGCCAGTCGTCCGTTGGTCAGATCGACCGGCATCCAGTTGCCATCAATATCCAATCGCTCCAGCACCATCTGGCCGAAGATCTGAGGACGGGCAGCATCCCCCGCCAGACGCAGGTTCGCATTCAGTATCCCTGCCGCTTTCTCTCCTTTACTCAACGCAGGGTTGAGTAAAGCCAGTGAAATATTGCTGATCGTGACATTGCCGCCGAGATTGCGCCGACCCTGTGGATCGCTTACCTGAATATCGCCGCTGAAGCGCCCGTTCTCGCGAATCGCCATCAGCCAGCCAAGCTGCGCCCGCCCGCGATCGATCCCCGCATTCAGCGTAAAGGTATCGAAATCAATCGGCAGCGTGTTGCCCTGCATCTGCTGACGAACGCTTACGCCGTTGCCCACCAGAGATACTTTCGCCTGCGGTAAGCCTTGTCCCGCCTGCCAGCTGATATCGGCGCCGCCGGTGAACGTTCCAGCCAGCACAGTATCCGCCGTAAGGAACGGCTTTAACATCGCGAGATCGAAGCGATTCAGTCGAATGCTCGCCTGTCCGCTCGGTCCGGCCTCAATCGCTTTCGGTACGCAGAGCTCTGCGTTTGGGTTCCTCCAACAGTGTGTACCGATGGTGATCTTCTGCTGTGCATTCAGGTAATCCAGCGCCATATCCTGCGTCAGACGCCATTCCCCCACCGGCGTGTCGAAGCGGGTATTGTTCAGCGTGCCGCGCCAGCGCTGTTCCTGACGATCGAAGCTGCCTGAAAGTGCCAATTGCCCCGCGACCGGTTCGCCCTGCATAGTCAACCGAAGCTGATGCTGCTTTTCATTGCCGCTGGCATCCAGCGTCAACAGCGCAATATTCAGGCCGTCCTGCTTCAACGCTTCAAGACGCACAGCCAGCTTGCCCTGAATCTGCTGTTCGGAGCGCACATCACCTTCGACTCTCACCTGACTAATCGTTATCGCCTGCCAGCGCAGACCGGACGCCGTGATATCTGCCAGCATCTGCGGTTCACGCAGATTGCCGCGTAGTTTGAGTGTACCGAGGGCGCGCCCAGCCAGACCGGGCAACATGCCGTCCAGCGACGGCGCATTGATGTCTGCATCCAACTGCCACTTGTCGCTCAGTTCGCCTTTGACGTTCAACTGATTGCGGCCTAATGCCAGATTCAGCGCGGGTATTGTCCACTGACCCGCCGCGTTGCCGCGCAGTTCACCTCTGGCCGTGAGCTTATTCGCTTTCACGTTGCCATCCAGCCGCAACTCCGGCACCTGCAACTGCCAGCTACCGCCATAGACGCTGCCGCGCGTCGTTATCTTGCCGTCTATTTTCGCGGGCCATTCAGGCCACTGTTTCGCGGTGTTAATCCCGTTCAGCAGCAGCTCACTGCGCCAGCTTATCGCTTTACTCCAGTCGATAAGCGCCGTCAGGTCAGCATTCCCCTGCAACGCCGCCAACCGCAGGCGGCTCAGCGTAAACTGCTGTTCGTTGCCTTTGCCATCCAGCAGCAGCGTCGCGGGGGGAATATCCGCCCCGCTCAGATCGCCGCGCAGCGACAGCGCATAGTCGGTTGCTTTGCCGTTAAAACGCAGCCTGACGTTGCTAGCCTGATACTGCGTCGCGCCCGTCAGCGGCCAGCGCACGCGCTCGATTTGCAGCGTCAATGCCAGCGGCAGCCCAGCTTCCGCCAGCTTGGTTTGCATATCCAACTGAGCGCGCTGCGGCCCTGAAAGATTCAGCGCCACATTCAGCTGTTCACGCAGGCCACCATCGACCGCTAATTTCAGCGTTTCACCTTTAAGCGGTTCGACATTCAACACGCCGTTCGCCGTCAGCGAGACAGGCCAGTTATCGCTAAGCCTCGCTTCACCACGCACATTCAATCCACCCTGTGGCGATTGCACGATCAACTTGTCCAGACGCAAATGCTGTTGCTGGGTCGATGCCTGTACGAACAGGTTATTAATCAAAATGTCCTGATCGCCCGTCAGTCGTAGCTGTTCACCGTGAATCTCGACAATGTTCAGATCCAGCGGCAGCGTGAACTGCGGTAAATCAGGTAATAGCGGTTTGGAGAACAGCTCGCTAAGGCGCTCACCCAATGGCTGTTCAGGGACTGTCGGCTTGCCAGAGTCGCTATCCGTTTTCGGCGACGACGCTGTCGGTATCGGCTTCGTCGTCGTGGCGGCCGCTACCGTATTATTTGCCGCCAGCACGTTATCGATGTGAATAGTTTGCGAGGTGCCTTGCTCCGCCGCATCGCGTACGTTCGCCGCCGTTTCCTTGATAACAGACGCCATTTCCGCCGCCGTCACTTTGCCATCTTCCAGCACATCGACGGGAGTCTTCGGCAAGGCAACCAGCAGCGCGCTGATTTTGGTTGGCAGCAGCGTCAACGCGCGCCCTTCCCACTGCATGCCGGTGCGGAACTCGCCCAGTGAAATCGCCGTGTCATCCACGGTAACCTGAACGTTGCTGAGCGTTAGCTGACGCAATGAAATCGGGAAGGGTGTTGAAATTTCCGTTACTGGCGTTGAAGGCGGCGGTGGCTCTTCCGCCGCAGGTAAGGCTTTGGTATCTACGACCACATCGACGCGGTTCGCCGAGAGATCGTTAATGCACAGCTGGCTTTTGCTCAGGCAGCCCAGCGCGAGCGACAGGTGAAATTCCTCGCTCTTTACCGTCACGCCCGGCATCTCGTAGCTGACATTTTTCAGCGTTAAATCACGCCATCCGCCGCTCACGCCGGCAATATGCAACCCCGGCACCACGCGTGCTGCGGTATTAAGCAACAGGTGCAAGCCCGGCGTGGTGCCCACCAACACCCCCACTCCAACAACGAGCAGCAGTAAAAATGCCACGAGGCCAATACCGACCTTTTTCCACCAGCGCCCTTTTCGTGCTGGCGTCGTCGGCGCGTTATCCTGCGCGACGTTTTCTTCTGTCACCGGATCCTGTGCTTTTTTTTCGTTTTTCTCATCCATCATAATTCAGGTCCCAGTGCGATATAGAACTGAACATCATTCTTCTTCTCTGCATCGCCGATCGGCATGGCAACATCGAGTTTGACCGGGCCAATCGGCGAGGCCCAGCGTACGCCGACGCCCGTGCCCGTCTTGAAGTTACTCCGTTTGATGTCATTCACTGCTTCACCTGAATCAACAAAAACCGCGCCCCACCATTTTCCCGTTACGTTGTATTGGTATTCGAGTGAGCCGGTCGCCAGCTTGGACGCACCGGTCAGTTTGCCGTCGCTGTCGCGCGGCGAAATAGCTTTGTACTTATACCCACGAATACTGCGATCGCCACCGGCAAAGAAACGCAGTGAGGGCGGCACGCGGGAGAAATTGTTGGTTTCAATCCAGCCCAGATTGCCGCGCGCGACAAAGCGGTGTTTATCCGCCAGCGTGCGAATCCAGACGTTTTGCGCCTGAACTACGGCAAAATCGATATCCGATCCCCAGGTGGTGTCGGAAATGTCGATGGAATAGCGCTGCGTATCGCCCCACACCGGCATCAGGCCGCCGCGTTGGCGGGTTCGGTTAATGCTGACACCCGGATAGATCAGCATCGTGGTATCCGTCACGCTCGCCTGCGTAAAGTGGTCGAGACTCCAGCGCAGATTAATCGCCCGTTGCCAGCCGCTGGAGAGATCCCAGTAGCGTGCCACGTTCAGCGTGGTGCCATCGGATTTAGTATCGTTGAGATCTTCACGCTTGAAGCCGCCTTGCAGCAGGTAATACTGTTCAAGCGGGTTCTTCAGCAAGGGGATTTTGTAGCTAAAATCGAGCGATTGCTCCGGCGCGGACACGCTCAGGCTGCTTTCAAGACTGTGGCCCCGCGAATTCACCCAAGGTTTATTCCAGGTCGTTTTAAAGCGTGGGCCAACATCCGTAGCATAGCCGACCCCGGTTTCAATACGGTTACGGGTTCGCGGCGTCACCACGGCTTCCAGCGGCAGCACCTTAGAACTTTTCGACTGGTCAAAATCAGGAGAAACCACGACAGAATTAAACCACCCCGTCGCAGAAAGACGGCGATTTAACTCACCGAGATCTTCACTGGTGTAGGCATCGCCTTCATGAAACGGCACCAGATTTTGCAGATAATCATCGCGGATTTGTGCGCCCTGAAAATGTACGGCGCCAAAGCGATAGCGTTCACCGCTATCAAAATCAATATCCCAAAACGCTTCTCTCTCTTCCCGCATGACGCCGAGCTGGCTTTGCTGGAAGCGCGCATCAAAATAGCCTTTGCGTAATGACAAACCGTTCAGCCCGCTTTTAAAGCGATCGAAGTCACCGTGGTTCAGCACTGAACCGATTTCGGGGCGATCGTCTTTAACCAGCTGCTGGTAATCTTTATCGTCATGCGCGCCGCCGCGCAGGGTGATGTTCACCCCGGCAATTTTTACCGGTTCACCGGGAGTGACGGTAGCAATCAGTACGGGTCGTCCGCCATTCACGGCAGGCCGGAATTCAAAACCAATCTGTGGATCGTAATAGCCGAGCGCACGCAATCCCTGACGGATTGCTTCATCAACGCGTGAGCGGAAACGCCCGTCGGCATTCACCTCATCGACCGCAATGGTGGATAAACGTGCCCGCACATTTTTCTGTAACTGCCCTTCCAGCCCCATGACTTGCAGGCGCACATTCGCCGCCTGGCTCTCCGGTGCCAGCATGAGCAGCGCACACATCAGGCCAAGAAACCGGTACCGTGGCGCACCACAGCCAGCAAAACTGTTTTTTTGTCCTGCTATGCCTTTTTGCCCGGTAACGCTTTTTTTTCCAATGAAACGGTTCTTTGAAGTGAAACGTCTTTTTGCAATGAAACGTTTGTCTGCAATGAAAATAGTCACTGAGCTCCCTGATAAATCAGTCTGTCGCCTAAAACCTCGTCGTCTAAAACCTATAGCATGGCTTTTATCACTTCGCCCGCCGCATTGGAGGCCGTCGTTGTACGCTTACCTGACAATCCGCCACGCAGCGCCGAAATTCCCTACCAATATTGAATTATCTTAGTGATAAATACTAATTTTCCATCTTAAGAATAGATTTTCAACTACAAACATCAACATGCGGCATTACAGATAAACATTACCTTAACATTAAACCCCATTAAGATATAAAGACAGGTCAATGCTTCTTGGTTATGCTTTCCATGAAAGCGGGTTATTTACCCAGTCTAGCTGGAGTTAACAACGTGATGAGTTCGATTGATAAAACGCAGCGGATTACACAATCCGATGCTTTACCGGGACGTTCCACCCCTATGCCGGTGGCCAGGCTGCATGTCGTTCATGAACATTCCATGACGCATGTGCCAGATCATATGTCCGTGGCAATTTTTGCGATGGGTTGCTTCTGGGGCGTGGAGCGGTTGTTCTGGCAACAGCCGGGCATCTACAGCACCGCAGCAGGTTACATCGGCGGCTATACCCCCAACCCAACCTACCGCGAAGTGTGCAGCGGGCAGACCGACCATGCCGAAGCCGTGCGTATCGTTTTCGATCCTGCGGTTATTAGTTATGATCAACTGCTGCAACTGTTCTGGGAAAATCACGATCCCGCGCAAGGTATGCGTCAGGGCGGTGATATCGGCAGCCAGTATCGTTCCGCTATCTATACACTCACGCCCGAGCAGGAACAGGCCGCACAGGAAAGCCTCCAACGCTTTCAGCAGGCGATGAGGGAGAGTGGCGATCGCCGCGCTATCAGCACAGAAATCGAGCCTGCGGGCCCGTTCTATTATGCGGAAGACGATCACCAGCAATACCTATACAAAAACCCGAACGGCTACTGTGGATTAGGCGGTATCGGCGTCTGTCTGCCACCTACGCGTTGACCACTGGCGGTAAATTCACCGCTCCTGCTATAATGCGCCCGAACCGGGCAGCGCGTTGCCCGGTTATATACCTTCAATAACTACCATAATGTGTTCACCTTTCTGAGGATCGCTGCGCTACTTTAGGCTCATGCGAAAACTTTAAAAATGATGTTAAACAGTCTATTGCTGATTCTTTGTCTCATTGCCATCAGTGCGTTTTTCTCGCTGTCCGAGATCTCGCTGGCGGCGTCCCGTAAAATTAAACTCAAACTGATGGCAGACGAGGGAAACCTCAACGCCGATCTGGTGCTCAAGTTTCAGGAAACGCCGGGCATCTTCTTTACCGTGATTCAAATTGGCGTCAACGCCGTCGCGATTCTGGCCGGTATCATCGGTGATGCGGCATTTTCCCCGACGTTTTCCGTTCTGTTTGAACGCTTCATGTCACCCGAAGCCGCAGATAAAGTCAGCTTCATCTGTTCATTCGTTCTCGTCACCAGCCTGTTCATCCTGTTTGGCGACCTCACCCCGAAACGCATTGGTATGATTGCGCCGGAAGCCGTCGCGGTCCGCATAATCAACCCCATGCGCTTCTGCCTGTTCCTTTTCCGTCCACTGGTGTGGATCTTTAACGGCTTGGCTAACGTGATTTTCCGCCTGCTCAAGCTGCCGATGGTGCGTAAAGATGACATCACGTCCGATGATATTTATGCCGTGGTGGAAGCCGGTGCGCTGGCGGGCGTGCTGCGTAAGCAGGAGCACGAACTGATCGAGAACGTGTTTGAGCTGGAATCCCGTACCGTGCCGTCCTCGATGACTTCACGCGAAAGCGTGGTCTATTTCGATCTGCGCGAGCAGGAAGACAGCATTAAGGAAAAGATCGCTCAGCAACCGCACTCCAAGTTTCTGGTTTGCGATGGCACGATTGATCAGATCGTCGGCTATGTGGACTCCAAAGATCTGCTGATTCGCGTGCTAGGAAACCAGAGCCTGACGCTGAGTAGCGGTGTGCAAATTCGTCCTGCGCTGATCGTCCCGGATACGCTAACGCTGTCTGAAGCGTTGGAAAGTTTCAAAACGGCGGGCGAAGATTTCGCGGTCATTCTGAATGAATATGCGCTGGTCGTCGGCATCATCACACTTAACGACGTGATGACCACGCTGATGGGCGATCTCGTCGGCCAGGGAATGGAAGAACAGATTGTGGCACGCGATGAAAATTCCTGGCTGGTTGAAGGCGGTACGCCAATAGAAGACGTCATGCGGGCGCTGAATATTGATGATTTCCCGCACTCTGGTAACTACGAAACCATCGGCGGCTTTATGATGTATACGCTGCGGAAAATCCCGAAACGTACCGATGCGGTGCGCTTCTCTGGCTATAAGTTTGAAGTGGTCGATATCGACAGTTATAAGATCGATCAGCTGTTGGTGACGCGTCTGGAAGATCGCCCGATCGTTTCATCCAGCGTGAAGATTGATAGCGACGATTAACCGCCAGCAGACATGCCCAAGCAATCGGGCTTCATCAGAAACCAAAACGGCCCGCTACGGGCCGTTTCTTCATCAATCATCCCATCTCGGCCTGAAGCCGGATGACCTGGCGATTCACTTCAGACATCACCAGAAGATGCTGCTTATCCTGTTTCTTTGGCAATAGAATTTTGCCGTAGTCGAACTCAAAAGCACCAACCCCTTTTATGTACAGCCGCCCACGAAACAGGGTTTTCACATACTTGGCGACTTTCAAAGGATTGTAACGTTCGAAGATCCTCATCGTTTTACTCTCCCGTTTTATTTTTCTACGCTCTCCCTTTCGCCAACATGGCTAAGGCTCTGGAGCGCTAATGAGATAACGGATACTGCTAATTAGTGCAGTAAAACGGTATTTAGTTCCCCACTATTCAGTATTCTTAACTGCTTTTACAGATTTTTACAGAACAGTGTTTAAGTAAACCCTTAGTCATTAGTATAAACCTTCAAAAATAAGGGTTTTGTGCTCTCGGGCACAAACCGTTTTATCGCAAAACAGGACAGACCAGTGTCCTGAATCTACGCTTATTCCATAGCCTGAGATATTCCATCTAATGACATCGCATCAGGCTCCCCACACAGAAGGAAATACCATGATAAAACTACGCCACCTGCTCCTCGCGCTCTCTATCACGCCTTTGTTGGGGCTTGTCTCGCTCCCTGCCTCAGCCCATACGTTGATACTCAACCAATTGGTTCCCCCCGTCGGCGTCGCGGACAGAGGAGAACTTCAGTACCAGAATAATCAGTTTAGTTATAAAAACTGGAACAGTGCGCAATTGCCCGGAAAAGTACGGGTGATACAACACATCGCTGGCCGCACCTCCGCCAAAGAGATGAACGATCCGCTCATCTCCGCACTGAAGGCCGCTAACCTACCGCATGATTATTACCAAACGACGACAATCGTGAATACCGACGATGCCATCATCGGCACCAGCATGTTTGTGCGCAGTAGCCTTGAGGACAACAAAAAAGCCTTCCCGTGGTCGCAATTTATTGTCGATAGCAACGGCAACGTGCGGAAAACCTGGCAGCTACAGCCGCAAAGTTCGGCTATCGCCGTGCTGGATAAACAGGGGAAAGTCCGTTTCGTGAAGGATGGCACGCTGAATGGGCAGGAAGTGCAGCAGGTGATGTCCCTGCTGCGTCAGTTGCTGGAAGAGAAATAGGGGCGAGTAAAAATAGGCTTAAGCGCTCAGCAGTATGAGCCATCGCACTAAAGCGGTTAAAACAGGGAAACGCGGAAACCGGGGTTGAGGAAAGATTCACGCGGCGTATAGGACAACGGTTGCCCTTGCCAATCGTGAATATGCGCTCCGGCCGCCACCGCCACCGCATGGCCTGCTGCCGTATCCCAAATGTTCGTCGGCCCGAAGCGCGGGTAAAGCTGCGCTTCACCTTCCGCCACCAGACAAAATTTTAGCGATGACCCAATCGCCACCGTTTGATGTTCACCCAGTTGGCCGAGGTAATCCTTTAACTCCCGATCGGCATGAGAACGACTGACCACCACCAGCGGCGGGTGAGCCTGCTTCACCGTAATTTGCCGCCGCTGGCCGTTCTCTTCTTTCCAGGCTTTGCCTGCCGCCGCAGAATACATCACGCCCGTGACCGGCACATAGACCACGCCCAGCACGGCCTGACCGTTCTCGATCAGCGCAATATTCACCGTGAATTCACCGTTGCGGCTGAGGAACTCTTTGGTGCCGTCCAGCGGATCAACCAGCCAATAGCGCTGCCAGTGCTGGCGGATTTCCCATGCGGGCGGATCTTCTTCTGATAGCAAAGGAATATCAGGGAACGCCACGGCCAGCCCGTCCTTAATGACCCGATGCGCGGCCAGATCGGCGGCGGTCACGGGCGAATCATCTTTCTTGTGCGCGACATCCACAGGATGTTGCCCTTCGTAAACCTGCATAATGGCAGCACCGGCATCGCGAGCCAGTTGGCAAACAGTTTCTAACATGATCAACCTCGTCGTTATCGGTTACGCGTAACGCAGACTTCATCTCTGTCATTCATTATACATCTGTGAGGCAATCTACGATTATTGCCATTATTGATGTCATCCTCAGTATTTAGAGACGATAATCACTTTAACTTCATCATGATATGAAAGACACCCCCGATCGCCTCACGCGTCGACAATCACCGCACAAGGAGTTACGCAATGAAGCATTCACTGGCACTCAGCCTGCTTGCTACGCTGGTCGCCACGACCGTTCATGCCGCTACCGTTGATCTACGGGTATTGGAAACCACCGATCTGCACAGCAATATGATGGATTTCGATTACTACAAGGATACGCCAACCGATAAGTTTGGTCTGGTGCGCACCGCCAGCCTGATTCACGCCGCACGCGAACAGGCCACTAACAGCGTACTGGTAGATAATGGCGATTTGATCCAGGGCAGCCCGCTCGGCGATTACATGGCCGCGAAGGGGCTGAAAGCGGGCGACGTGCACCCGGTTTATCAGGCGATGAACACGCTGGATTATTCCGTCGGCAACATCGGTAACCACGAATTCAACTATGGCCTGGACTACCTGCACAAAGCACTGTCCGGCGCGAAATTTCCTTATGTGAACGCCAACGTGCTGGATGCGAAAACGGGTAAACCGCTGTTTACGCCTTACCACATTGAAAACAAGTCAGTTACGGATCGCGATGGCAAACAGCATACCCTGCGCATCGGCTATATTGGCTTCGTCCCGCCGCAGGTCATGGTGTGGGATAAAGCCAATCTGACAGGAAAAGTCACCGTCGAAGACATCACGGAGAGCGCCAAAAAATGGGTGCCGGAAATGCGTAAGCAAGGGGCCGATCTGGTGATTGTTATCCCCCACTCCGGCCTTTCTGCCGAGCCGTACAAAGCGATGGCGGAAAACTCCGTTTACTACCTCAGCCAAATTCCTGGCGTCGACGCGATCATGTTCGGCCATGCTCACGCGGTTTTCCCCAGCAATGACTTTGCGAACATCAAGGGCGCTGACATCAAACAGGGAACGCTCAACGGCGTGCCTGCGGTGATGCCGGGGCAATGGGGTGACCACCTCGGCGTCGTCGATTTCACGTTGAATAACGACAGCGGCACATGGAAGGTAGAACAGGCGAAAGCGGAAGCCAGACCGATCTATGACAAAGCGCAGAAGAAATCACTGGCGGCGGAAGACGACAAGCTGGTGAAAGTGCTTTCCGATGCACACCAGAATACGCGCGAATTTGTCAGCAAGCCGATCGGTAAATCGGCAGACAACATGTATAGCTACCTGTCGCTGATTCAGGACGATCCTACCGTGCAGATCGTCAACAATGCTCAGCGCGCCTATGTAGAACACTTTATTCAGGGCGATCCCGATCTGGCCGATCTGCCGGTACTTTCCGCTGCCGCGCCGTTTAAAGCCGGTGGACGTAAAAACGATCCGGCCAGCTATGTCGAAGTAGAAAAAGGCCAGCTCACCTTCCGTAACGCTGCCGATCTGTATCTCTACCCAAATACGCTGGTGGTGGTGAAAGTTAACGGGCAGCAGGTGCAGGAGTGGCTGGAATGCTCTGCGGGTCAGTTCAAACAAATCGATCCAAGCAAGCGTGAACCGCAATCCCTGCTTAACTGGGACGGCTTCCGCACGTATAACTTCGACGTGATCGATGGCGTTAATTATCAGATTGATGTGACGCAACCTGCCCGCTACGACAGCGAATGCGCGTTAATCAACGATAAAGCACACCGTATCAAAGCGCTGACGTTTAACGGCAAACCGATCGATCCTAAAGCGACCTTCCTGATTGCCACCAACAACTACCGCGCCTACGGCGAGAAATTTGCCGGTACGGGTGAGAAGTACGTGGCCTTCGCCTCGCCGGATGAAAACCGCTCCGTTCTGGCGGCCTACATCAGCGCGGAAACGCAAAAGTCGGGAGAAGTGAAGCCGCAGGCGGATAACAACTGGCGTCTGGCCCCTATCGTCAGCGATACGCCGCTGGATATCCGTTTTGAAACGTCACCGTCAGAGAAAGCCGCGGCGTTTATCAAAGAGAAAGCCCAGTACCCGATGACGTCCGTCGGTAATGATGAAACGGGCTTTGCGGTTTATCGCCTTGACCTGCAGCACGCTAAATAAGGGCTGACCGCGTTGTTATCTACAGGCTCCTGCTAGCGCAGGAGCCTGAGCGGTGGTCTCATAGTGGTTCAGCCGCACTATTCGCTGACGCATCAAACTTCTGCTGAGATAACAGTACATTATCCATATTCTGTTCCGCCCAGTACGTGAGCTCGGCAATCGGCTTGGCCAGCGTTTTACCCATTACGGTCGAGGCGTATTCCACCGTCACCGGAATGGTTGGAAAGACCGTGCGTTCGACAAAACCGTCACGTACCAGATTTTTCAGCGTTTGCGACAATACTTTTTGTGAAATCCCTTCCACGTCGCGTTTTAACTGATTAAAGCGCATCGGTCGCTCAACCAAAATATTCAGAATCAGCAACGTCCATTTATCCGCCACGCGATCCAAAATCATGCGGGTCGGGCAGTTTTGCGCATAAACATCATAGCGTTTGCTCATTATCGCGTTTCCATATAGCAGCTTGAAGTATGACGGGTATGGTTACCTTGAAGATACCAACGCACTTAAAAGTGCTGTCTTAACAGAACCATGAGGCTCCGATATAGTCCTCACATTATAAAGTTAGTATCTATTAGAAAGCACGTATCACTCGCAGGGCTACATCACGGCCACAGCGTATCGTTGATAAACACAGAGAAATGAGGATAGGTTATGTCAAAAGCAGTCGTTATTTATCATTCAGGCTATGGCCACACACAGCGTTTGGCGACCGCCGTCGCCGAGGGCGCTAGCGCCGAGCTGATTGCCATTGATGCGGAAGGAAACATCAGCGATGCCGAGTGGGAGAAACTCGCCGCCGCCGACGCGATTATCTTTGGTACACCGACCTACATGGGCGGCCCAACCTGGCAGTTCAAGAAATTTGCGGATGCCAGCTCTAAAGCCTGGTTTACCCGTGCCTGGAGCAACAAAGTGTTTGGCGGTTTTACTAACAGCGCCAGCCTGAACGGGGACAAGCAGGTCACCCTGATTTATCTGCAAACGCTGGCTTCACAGCACGGCGGAATTTGGGTCAGCCTGAACCAACTGCCCTCCAATGCCAAAGCGGCAAAACGCGACGATTTGAATAACCTCGGTGGTTCCGTGGGTCTGCTGGCACAGACGCCGTCTGACGCCAGCGTAGATGAAGTGGTCGCCGGCGATCTGGCAACCGGTAAGCTGTATGGTCAGCGCATTGCTGACATCGCCGCAAAACTGGCTAACTAGTTCAGCAACACGACTGAAACGCCATTATCCGACGCACAAGCGCCGCTCTTTCGCGGCGCTTTTTTTATCTGACTAGTCGCGGAACGATCCCCGTCCATTGCGATAGTAACCATTCCCCCGCTCATGCTCTCGCCTGTCCCAATCACCGCGACGCGGACCGCGATCGTCAACGTAGCGAGGGGGATCAAAACGGCGCTTGTCATAATCACGTCTGTCACGCTGGTTCTCACGCCACCAGCGGGAATCGCGCCAGCGCCAGCCATCCCAATAGTAACCGTGTCGATTACGTTCACCACGGTGGTAACCCCGATGCTCCTGCCACCAGCGCTCGCTGCGCCAGTCATAGCCATCCCAGTAATTACCACGTCTGTCACGTTCACCAATATTCAACGTGACGCCGGGCATCAGATCGATGCTGGCACCCTTAGCCTCTGGCGCTGGCATAACCGCAAACATTCCCATAAACAGGGCACTGATGACGAGTGGCTTAAACATAGGGTAACTCCTTGCTCACCGCGACTGCGGCCTGGCAAAGATATACGGGGAATTCCTCTGCGCCACTATCAGATAAATACGCATTTTCCTGACTTTACCGTTCTTAACGTTTCGCTAACGCCAATGCACGCTATTCATCAGCACCCTATTAATTCATTAATAAATTTAATGCAAAAAATCCTGACAGACACGAGTAAATGCAGAGTCACGGATTAACCATAGGGAATAAATATTAGAAATATTCACCTTAGCGCTAATACTTACTCTCAGAATATCTGTCATTCACAGAGGGAACAGCGATGAGCGAAAACTATACGGTGGGCGACTACTTACTGGATCGCCTGACACAAATTGGTATTCAGCATCTCTTCGGCGTGCCGGGCGATTACAACCTGCATTTTCTCGATCATGTCATCAGGCACCCAGATATCACCTGGGTGGGCTGTGCGAATGAATTAAACGCCGCTTACGCCGCCGATGGCTATGCGCGATGCCGTCCGGCGGCGGCGCTGCTCACCACCTTCGGCGTGGGCGAACTCAGCGCGATTAACGGCATTGCGGGCAGCTACGCGGAATGTCTGCCCGTTATTCACATTGCCGCCGCGCCCAGTCTTGCGTCACAACGCAGCGGCGAATTGCTCCACCATACATTAGGCGACGGCGATTTCAGCCACTTTTCCCGCATGGCGGTGGAAGTCACCGTCGCACAGGCCAGCCTCACCATCGACAACGCCACCACAGAGATCGATAGGGTTATTGGGGAAGCGCTCGCTCAACACAAACCGGTATATTTGTTTCTGCCATTGGACGTAGCGGCAGCACCGGTCAGCACACGACCATACCCGCTTGCTATTCCTGAACCCTTGCGCTCTGACGATGCTCTACGAGCCTTTACCGCAGCCGCCACAGCGATGCTCAGCGAGGCACAATCGGTCTCACTGCTGGCCGACTTTCTGGCGCAACGTGCTGGCGTCGCTGGGCAAATTCAACGCTGGCTCGATAAAACACCGTTCCCGCACGCTACGTTGCTAATGGGGAAAGGCACATTAAACGAACAGCACCATAGCTTTACTGGCACCTATGCGGGTGGCGGCAGTCACGAAGCGATCCGGGCACACATCGAAGACGCAGATGTCATCATCAGCATCGGCGTACGCTATACCGATACGATTACCACCGGCTTCAGCCACCAGATTTCCTGCGAAAAAAACATCGATATCCAGCCAACATTGGCTCGCGTCGGCAACCAGGTTTTCCCTTCTGTTCCAATGTCAGATGCTATCGCCGCGTTGGAAAAAATCACCGCACCGCTCGCGCCCCGCTGGGATCGCAGCCCCATTACGCCTCCGGCTTTACCGCAATCAGAGCATAAAGGCATGCTCAACCAGCGCGAGTTTTGGCAACAGATACAGCATTTCCTCCGCCCTGGCGATATTCTCGTGACGGATCAAGGTACCTCCTGTTTTGGAGCCGCGACGCTCCGGCTGCCGAGGGACTGCCATTTCATCGTTCAGCCGCTGTGGGGGTCGATAGGCTACTCTCTGCCAGCCGCATTCGGCGCACAAATTGCCGAACCGGAACGGCGCGTGGTTCTGTTAATCGGCGATGGTTCGCTTCAACTCACCGTACAGGAGCTTGGCTCTATCATTCGGGATCGCTTGAATATGGTCATTGTGGTGCTGAATAACGAGGGCTACACCGTCGAACGGGCGATTCACGGCCCTGAACAGCGCTACAACGATATCGCCGCCTGGAACTGGACACAGCTTCCCGCAGCGCTAGGCGCGGATGAAAACGAGATACTCTGCGAGCAGGTGTGCTCACCTGTCGCCCTCGCACAGGTGCTTGAACTCGTGAACGCAGAATCTCGCTTCTCGCTCATCGAGGTGGTATTACCAAGAATGGATATTCCCGCGCTCTTACATACCATCACGCAGTCGCTTGAGACCCGCAATACCGTGCAGTAGCACGGTATACTTTTTACCGCCTACCTCGTAAGCGGTATATTCAACGTAAAAAGATGCATTTAAAATGCAATTTATAAACTGCATTCGTTGAGAGGCATCATCATGGCATACCGCGATCAATCCCTGGGTGAGTTGGCTATTGCTATTCCGCGCGCGACCAAACTCTTTCGTGAACTCAATCTGGACTTCTGCTGCGGCGGAAAGCAAACGCTCAGCCGCGCCGCTGGCAAAAAAGATCTCAATATCGACGAGCTGGAAGCGCAGTTAGAAAAACTGGCCGCGCAGCCTTCTGATGCGCGGGACTGGCGTGAAGCACCGCTGGCCGACATTATCGCGTACATCATCCCTCGTTTTCACGATCGCCATCGCGAACAACTGCCGGAACTGATTCTGATGGCAGAAAAAGTCGAGCGCGTGCATCACGATAAAGCCGACTGCCCGCACGGCCTCGCAAACCAACTGACCGCCATCTATAACGAGCTGTCTCAGCATATGATGAAAGAAGAACGCATCCTCTTCCCGATGATCGGTCAGGGTATGGGGGCGAATGCCGCAGCACCAATTTCAGTGATGGAGCATGAGCACGATGACGCCGGGCGTGATGTGGAAGTGGTCAAAGAGCTGACCAACGGCGTCGTGCCACCGGAAGGTGCCTGCAATACCTGGCGTGCGCTGTACTCCGGTATCAACGAGTTCATTACCGACCTGATGGAGCACATCCATCTGGAAAACAATCTGCTGTTCCCACGCGCGCTGCGCGGTGAGTAATGTCGTTTCAATAAAAAAAGAAAGTCAGTAGAAACCATTCAGTAGAAACAACAAAGGCGCTCAGTGAGCGCCTTTCTTTTGTCTGGAGATTACAAAATTTCCAGCAGTTCCACTTCAAAAATCAGCGCGCTGAACGGCGGAATGGAAGCACCCGCGCCACGTTCGCCATACGCCAGATTGTGCGGAATATAGAGCTCCCACTTGGAACCGACTGGCATCAGCGTCAGCGCTTCAATCCAGCCTGGAATCACACCGCTTACCGGGAATTCAGCAGGTTGACCGCGCTGAACGGAGCTGTCGAACACGCTGCCGTCAATCAGACGACCAGTGTAATGTACACGTACGCGATCCTGACGAGCCGGGATAGAGCCTTCACCCTGTGTCAACACGCGGAATTGCAGACCAGATTCCGTGCTGTTCACGCCTTCTTTCTGCGCGTTTTCAGCCAGGAACTGCTGACCTTCTACTGCCAGCACCTGTTGGCGATCGCGACGTACCGCATCAGCACGCTCATGAATTTCACGCAGCGCACGATGAACCACATCCACAGGCACCGCAGGCGCATTACCTTCCAGCGCATCGCGTAGACCAGCAAGCAGAGCTTCCGGGATCAGACCTTCAAGACCTGATTCCTGTAACTGTTGACCAACCTGTAAGCCGATGCCGTAACTTGCCTGCGCTTCGACGCTATCAAAAGAAGGAGTTGTCATGGATGTTCCTTTTAATCTGTAAAAAACTGAAAGCGCAGCATAACAGCGACGGGGATTGGGGTAAAATCCTGTGTGCAGGTAATCACGTTAACCGCACGCCAGCCAAGCCATTCCGGGAAGCTGTCCTATACTGGTAGTTCCAATGTTTCGGCCTTAGCGGTTACCTTAATCATCAACGCGTTAACTGGTCAGCTCATACAGATTATCGGTATACTGGATTGCGTTATCATCCTGATACTGTTTTTATGCCGACGCCGCTTTTCTACTGATATAGCGTAGTGACTGGCATAGCGTTGTTAATGACATTGTTTTATATGATGCCGTTTTTATACTGAACTGTTTTTATATTAAACCGTAGTAAGAGAGGTCACCATGGGCAGAATTGCGCCCAGGAAGCGGAAAACCACCTGGGATTATCAAACGCTAGTACGCTTCTGCCAGCGAATTATCCAGCGGCAGCCCTCAAATGCTGTAACTGTAGAAAACGACGGGGAACGCGAAGATCAGGAACGCTTTCCTCCTCCTGCTTCCCCGCGTGAGCGTCTTGGTGCCCTGCTGCAAAAAATCTGGCATCTGCCCGATGGCTATCACTGGATGGAACCGTTGCCGTTCCTCCACCGCCGCTGGATTTTAATCGCTATTGCCCTGCTGCTCGTCGTGTTGCTCTGGCCTTACAGCGCGCAACATCAGCAGCCTGCCCGGACCATGCCGATTCCTCTTACTCAGGCAGATAATCAGGCTGCGATGCAGGCCGTCATTATTGAAAGCCAGCCTTCAACGTCGCAGCGACAGCCTGCGACTACCGAGCCGCCAACGCCGTCATCAGCACCATGGCGGCAGTACGAGATCGCCTCGGGACAAACGCTGGCTCAGCTCTTTCGCGATAACAATCTGCCCGTCAGCGATGTATTCGCGATGGCACAGGTGGAAGGCAGGGATAAACCGCTCAGCAATTTACGGGCGGGTCAGGAAGTTAAATTACAGCTGAATGCGCAAGGCATGGTCGCAGAGCTGGAAATCGAAACCACAGCGAACCAGACGATTCGGTTCACCCGCGGTGCAGACGGCGCCTTTACGCGCACTCGCTAACGATCTCGCCGTTCCAATAGGAAATCGCGCAGAACAATAGCATGGTTGTGCTGCGCGTCTTTACTGCCATAAAGCAGCGTGATTGCTTGCTTCTGTTCAAGCAACGTCAACAGCCTGTCGCACGCCGTCCCCTGCGCTAACTCATTACGATAATAATCCACAAATTCCATCCAGCGCTCCGGCTCGGCGTGAAACCATTTCCGCAGTTCGCTGCTCGGCGCAATATCTTTAAACCACTCCGCCCCCTCCAGACGCGCTTTACTGATGCCACGCGGCCACAGACGGTCAATAAGAAAAGTGGGAGAAGAGAAAGGCGCGTGCGCGTCATAGACGCGGATAAGGTGAATTAAATCAGACATGCGGCCTCCGGCCTCATTTTTAGATATAGGTAATGATAGGCCATTTCCCCATCCCTAAAATGCAAAACGCTGGCACAAGGCCAGCGTTTCACATGTTAACTAAAGTGTTAATTCGACGATAAACGTGAATTACGCTTCAGCAACAACAACTACATTCAGCTCAGCAAATACATCGCTGTGTACCTGGAAGCTTACTTCGTGCTCACCCAGAGTACGCAGAACGCCGTTCGGCAGGCGAACTTCGCTCTTAGCAATGTCAACACCGGCAGCCGTTACCGCATCAGCGATATCGCGAGTACCGATGGAACCGAACAGTTTACCTTCGTCGCCTGCTTTAGACGCGATGGTAACGCTACCCAGTTCTTTGATCTTAGCGGCGCGAGCTTCAGCAGCAGCCAGAACGTCAGCCAGTTTGGCTTCCAGTTCAGCGCGGCGTGCTTCGAAGAACTCAACGTTTTTCTTGGTTGCTGGGACAGCTTTGCCCTGTGGAACCAAGAAGTTACGAGCGTAGCCCGCTTTAACGTTTACCTGATCACCCAGGCTGCCCAGGTTTGCTACTTTATCAAGCAGAATAACTTGCATTACTTTATCCTCTCAAAGTCTCGTTAATGGACAGTGGCCGATTACTGATGACGGTCAGTGTACGGCAACAAAGACAAGTAACGCGCACGCTTGATAGCGCGGGCCAGCTGACGCTGGTATTTTGCACGAGTACCGGTGATACGGCTCGGAACAATCTTGCCGCTTTCAGTGATATAGTTTTTCAGCGTAGCGATATCTTTATAATCAATCTCTACAACGCCTTCCGCGGTGAAACGGCAGAATTTGCGACGACGGAAATAACGTGCCATTTGGCTAGTCTCCAGAATCTATCAATTCAATCTGCTCGGCATGTAACACTATCTTGCTCAAGCCATTGCGCCCTTGATGGCAGCTAATGAACCCGTGCACGGTAAGTTGCGTGCCGACCGTTATACTGTGGGTAACTGCTTGTGACGAGAGTCCGCTGACAATCACGGGCATACGACACCATGCTTGCCGACTCAATCCGGCTTCCTCCTGCGTCGAGCGGTGCTCAAGCACAAACTGACAGTGAGGAATACCTGACGGGCTGACTTTACGAATGGGCGTCTTGCACACTGTGCCGGACAACACCAGACGATTTACCGTCACCACAACAATTACTCTTCAGAATCCCCTGCATCCACATCATCGCCAGCTTCAGCGAAATCTTCACGACGCTCACGGCGTTCGTCTTTCGCTTTCACCATTGGAGATGCTTCAGTTACCGCGTGCTTAACGCGCATAACCATGCTGCGGATAACGGCATCGTTAAAGCGGAAGTTTGTTTCCAGCTCATCGATCGCTTCCTGCGGCGCTTCAACGTTCAGCAGAACGTAGTGTGCCTTGTGCAGTTTGTTGATCGGGTAAGCCAGCTGACGGCGGCCCCAGTCTTCCAGACGGTGGATCGTGCCCTGCGCACCAGTGATGGTAGCAGTGTAGCGCTCGATCATGCCCGGAACCTGTTCGCTCTGGTCAGGATGAACCATAAATACGATTTCGTAATGACGCATCGAATTGCTCCTTACGGATTATTCAGCCTCCTGTCTGGGTCAACCGCGGCCCGTGGAGGCAAGGAACGTGTATGTGTGCGGCTGAAAAAATGACGCGTAAGTATAGTGCCCGACATTAAAGAACACAAGGAAGAAACACAGGAGTTTTCTGCGTGGCAATATTTCAGCGATCGGGGCGGAATGACAGCGTCCGCCGGAAGAAATCAGCACCTGCCTGCAACGCCGTTGGCGTAATGCGGTGCCCCACACCCGGCTCGGTCAGATACGTCAGATTGGCCAGTTTATCGCGCGCTTGTAATGCCTGATAAAGACGAACGCTTTCTGCCGCCGGCACGACGTCATCCGCTTCACCGTGCCATACCAGCAGCGGCCGATCGGACAGCGCGTCCAAACGCATGGTGACATCATAATCAGCCAGTTTGCTCGCTAACGCCTGCAACGCCGCCTGATTTTCCTCACGATCGGCCGGAACCGGAGGAAACAGTGCTGACGATAGCGTAGAGAAATAGCCGGAGCCCATAAACGCCGCCACCGCAGTAATCCAGGGATAACGCGCCATACACCCCAGCGCACTCATTCCGCCAAGCGACGCGCCGCAAACGCCAATCTGCTCCCCATCGATCAGGCCGCGCTGTCGATATTCCGCTACATAGCTAGGGAGCTCTTCAATGTTCGCCTGCAGGATATCCCAGAAGTGGCGCAGCCGCTGCGCGTCATCCCCGTCATAGCGCGCGCCGTGCATGGCCGCATCGGCCAGTATCACCCGAAATCCGGCCTGCGCCAGCGCATAGCCAAAATACGAATACACCTCTTTTGAGGAAGTGTAACCATGAAAGAAAAAAATCGTCGGTAACGGCTGCTCTCTCCTTCCTGCCGGCACCGCGTGAATCGCTTCAATACCGCTACTGAGCTTATCCAATGACATTTCGACCATATTTCCCTCGTTTTCAGTTCTGTCAGCCTATTTTTATGTAGCGAAATCGTATTTAGCAGAAAGGGGGCGTCCTTCTACGCTAAACCCACTCACAGCAGTCTTCTTATCCCGTGTCGTCATGAATTCCGTGCTGATTTAAACGGCGTATTTATGTAAATAAAAAAATCACATTGATCCAGATCAATAACCGAAATGAATGTTTACACTCCGTGATTAATTTTTTTTCATTTACTGCCGTTAACGCATGTGAAGCAAGACTAAAAAATAACCTTTTTTATTATAAGAGACACACATATGTTGGGACTTTCTTTTAAACACTGGGGCCTGGGTATCAAGTTATCTGTCATCGCTTCATTAAGCGTGGCGATACTTTTCATTGCGTTCACCCTATCCCTCACCCGCTCAGCAGGCAATCAGCTCAAAACCCTGACCCTCAACGATATGCAAAGCCAGGTGAATGGCGTCACCGACATGATCAACATGTACGATACCAGCCTGCAAGCCGAGGTCAGCAACTATACGCGCCTGTTAGCCAGCTTTCTGCCGACACAGTTTTCGCTGGATACCGTTAACCGCACACCTTTCGGCGACACCTCCCACCCAACGCTTAAGGCCGGCGATACCGTCTTGAACCTCAACACCGAAGTGCCGGACGACTTTCTGAGCCGTACCCACGCGATCTCAACGATCTTTGTCCGCGATGGAGAGGATTTTACGCGCGTCACCACTTCACTGAAAAAAGAAGATGGATCGCGCGCAATGGGCACTAAGCTCGATCGTGAGAGCCCAGCCTATGCGCTCGTGATGAAAGGTGACACCTACAGTGGTCTAGCAACGCTGTTCGGCAAACAGTACATCACCCAGTACCAGCCGATACGCGACAGTGCAAACAAGGTTATCGGCATTCTGTTCGTCGGTGTCGACATCACGAAGCAATTTACCGAGATGCAACAAACGATTCTGAACAAGAAAATGGGTGAAACAGGCCATTTCTTTGTTCTTAGTACGAAAAAAGGAAAAGATGCAGGAAATTACCTTTATCACCAAAGCAATGCTAACCAGCGCCCTGACTGGTCGGAAGGTGCGTTAGAGAAAGTGCTGGCAACCGGTAATGGTACGATCGAATACGACAACAACACGATGACGGGCGAAGAAAGAACCCGAATCATGGTGTATCGCAGTATTCCACAGTGGAACTGGATTGTTGCAGGCACAGTGAGTAAAGAAAGCCTAATGGCTGAGATTAATCACACCCGTAACCTGTTTTTGGGCGGCGGCATTATTCTGGTTTTGTTCTTCGCTGCATTCTTTGTCGTGCTGACGCGCAAATGGCTGAGCCAGCCGCTGGTTGAAGTCGTCAAAGTGGCGGAACAGTTTTCTGCCGGTAACCTGACAGCGACGCTTTCCAGCAACCGTACCGACGAAGTAGGCCGCCTGATTGATGCGATTAATGGTATCGGTCAAGGACTGACTACCATTGTGTCGCAGGTGAGAAACTCGGCCGAAGAAATCAGCGCCGCGACCGATGCGCTGGCTGCCGATAGTGAAAATATCAGCGAACAGATTGCCCGCCAGGCCAGCAGCGTCGAAGAAACGTCTGCCAGCATGGAGCAACTTTCCGCCAGCGTGAAACAGAACGCCGATAACGTCTCCGCCGCCAAAGATCTGGCAGAACAGAGCGCAGCGGCAGCACGAAACGGTAGCCAGACCGTCACCGACTCCGTCTCTACGATGAGCGACATCAAAAACTCCTCACAGCGCATTGCCGACATCACGACGGTGATCGAATCTATCGCTTTCCAGACCAATATTCTGGCTCTGAACGCGGCGGTTGAAGCCGCTCGTGCAGGTGAGCACGGCAGAGGCTTTGCCGTGGTTGCTGCGGAAGTTCGCGCGCTGGCACAGCGCAGTTCTACCGCCGTGAAAGAGATCGAAACCCTGATTGATGAGTCGCTGGAGAAAATCGAAGCGGGTTACCATTTCTCAGAAAAAACGCAGGCGGTAATGGACGACTTGCGCAACCGCATCATGCAGGTCAGTACCATCGTGAACGATATCGATATCGCCTCACGCGAGCAGTCTGCCGGGATTGGTCAGGTGAACATCGCGATTGTACAGATTGGTCAGGCAACGCAGGAAAACACCATTCTGGTCAACAATTCGGAAGACACCGCACAGGGTCTGCGCCAGAAAGGCCACCACCTCAGCGAGCTGGTCAGCGTCTTCCGTATTTAACATTCACACATCCCCTAAATAATTCGAGTTGCAGGCCAGCGGCAAGAGAAGGCATCCCGATGAGCTTACTCAGGTAAGTGATTCGGGTAACTAAGCGCAGCCAACACACCTGCAGCTTGAAGTATGACGGGTATAACGGCCATCGTGTTGCAGGTATTGCACGATGGCCGCCACTTGCGTATTATGCCGACGTTTTTTCACCCTTCCCCCACACTGACAAAGGAGACGACATCATGACAGCACTTACTCTGATTCTTTGCAGGACATCTCGGGACTAATTCCGCATTCTTTTCCGCTTTGCGTTATCCCCCCAGCTGTAGCCTGCCTTACCCTATTTTTAAATTGATCAGCAGGATGATCTATGGGCAATGCTATTCGCTCTATTTCGGCGCGCGTCAGTGTGATCGCGACGGAAAATACCTGGATTGAAGATAAAGCAATCCAACAGCTTCAAATTACATCACAACTTCCCGATATGGTTCGCGTGGCCGGTATGCCAGATTTGCATCCGGGCCGTGGTTACCCTATTGGTGCCGCCTTTTTTTCACAACAGCGCTTCTATCCGGCGCTGGTCGGAAACGACATCGGCTGCGGCATGGCGCTATGGCGCACGAGCCTGAACGCCAACAAAATTTCGCTGGATAAGCTGGAGAAGCGGCTTGGTAATATCGATGGACCACTGGAAGACGATATTGAGATTCCCCCATCGCTAGCGGATTTCCGCTATTCGCTGGGCACCATCGGCGGCGGTAATCATTTTGCGGAATTACAGCAGCTTGATGAAATCTATCAGCCAGATGCGCTGCACGCTCTGCATATTGATCCTAAACAGCTGCTGTTGCTCGTTCACAGCGGCTCACGTGGATTAGGGCAAACCATACTGGAAGCCCACGTGCGGGAATTCGGCCATCAGGGGCTTGAAGCCAACACGCCTGCCGCAGAGGCCTATCTGGAACAGCACCAGTTTGCGCTGACGTTTGCCACCCACAATCGGCGGCTGATCGCGCAGCGAATGCTGGATCGCTGGCATACGGAAGGTGATGCCGCACTGGACGTCAACCACAATCTGGTGACACCGACAACGATTGAAGGCATTTCCGGCTGGCTGCACCGCAAAGGCGCGACACCTGCCGACTGCGGTCCGGTCATCATTCCCGGCTCGCGCGGTGACTACAGCTATATTGTGCAACCCATTCCCCACGCTGACAGCCTGTATTCACTGGCACATGGCGCGGGCAGAAAATGGATGCGCACGGAGTGTAAAGATCGGCTGTCTTCACGCTACAGCGTCCAGCAACTGGCGCGTACCCGTTTCGGCAGCCGCGTGATTTGTCAGGACAGACAGCTGATTTTTCAGGAAGCGCCAGAGGCCTACAAACCGATAGACAGCGTGATTGGCGCAATGCAGCAGGCAGGATTAATCACGCTGATTGCGCGCCTGAAACCGGTTCTCACCTACAAAACGCGCGGGGAGGACAAATGATATTGCTTCAGCTCTCCGCCGCACAGGGGCCGGACGAATGCATGCTGGCAACGGCAAAAGCGTTGCAGGCTCTGGTACAGGATGCCGCACGGCAAGGTATCGAATGTGACATCGTCGAAACCGAAGCGGGGAAACGCGCTGGCACACTACGTTCCGCACTGGTGCTGTTAAACGGTGATCGGGCGGAACCGCTGGCTGCCAGCTGGTGCGGTACGCTTCAGTGGACGTGCAATAGCCCCTGGCGTAAAGGTGGCGGACGCAAGAACTGGTTTATCGGCGTTGCCCGCTTTCATCAGGAACAGGCGTTTGCCGACAACGAGATTCGTTTTGAAGCCACGAAATCCTCCGGCCCCGGCGGACAGCATGTGAATAAAACCGAGTCTGCCGTCCGCGCCACCCATGTCGCCAGCGGCATCACGGTGAAAGTGCAAAGTGAGCGCAGCCAGCACGCAAACAAGCGTCTGGCCTGTTATCTCATCGCCTATCGTCTGGAAGCGTTACAACAACAGCAGCATGCTGAACTACGGGCACAGCGGCGTCTGTTCCACCACCAGATAGAACGCGGCAATCCGGTAAAAGTCTTCAAAGGCGAAGATTTCACGCTGGTCACTCCGCGCTAACCTCAACTCACAGGCGGGCCCCCGTTGCCCGCCTGTCATTTTTCCCTGTTAAAGAGAATGCCATCGGCCCGACGATAGCGCTACACTCCTGCTATCTACTCCTGTCAGGCTGAAACGATGAACATCGTGCGGATACTTTTCTTACCCTTAATACTGATGCTATCGGGCTGCCAGATCATACAAGGGAAGCCTGTCGCGCCACCGCCGCCTGCGGAGAAAGCGCTTGAAATTCGCTACGCGCAAACCAGCCAGTTGGAAAAAGTGGGGACGATTTCAGTTAGCATGCGCGGAAATGCAGATGATGTCGATCGCGCCCTTCAACAAAAAGCCGATGCCTCTGGCGCGCATTACTATGTGATTGTACTGAAATCAGAAGCCACAACACTCCCCGGCATGTGGTTCGCGCGTGCCGTGCTGTACCACTGAATCTGCGGAGCAGGTTGTCAAAATGCGGTAAACAAAGGTGCTGGGCAAGGAGGTCCGCCAAACAATACCGGGCATATTCCCGGTATCGTCATGCAACGGCAAATTAATACGACATACACGCCGCATTCAGAATCCCGCCGCTGAGCGAGGCGGCACAGAGAAAGGCGCCAGAGGCAATATCGTTATTCTGGATATGCTGGCTAAGACGCGGCATATACAGACGCACGGCGAAATAAATCAGCAATTGCACCACCAGCGCAACCACGCCCCAGGTAATGTAATCCACCAGACTCACCGAATTAATCGCCGCGCTGGAAAGCGGGATGACATAGCCAATTAACGCCCCACCAAACCCAATGGCTGCCGTACCGTTGTTCTCTTTAATCAGCGCCCATTCATCATGCGGCGTCACGCGGGTGTAGATGAACAGGAAGGCCAACACCATGGCAAACCCGATAAAGAAATAAGAGGCGAAAGCGAATAGCGACGTAACAATAGGCATAGCGACATTCCTTTTAAATGAGACTCGTTGGCGCATCAGCAACGAATAAGGAGAAGTAAAGAAGAATTATATACCCTAAATAATTCGAGTTGCGTGAAGGCGGCAACTGCACGAATCCCCAGGAGCTTACACAAGTAAGTGACTGGGGTGAGTAAGGGCAGCCAACGCACAAGCAATTTGAAGTATGACGGGTATAGATGATTCTTGCATAGCAAAGCGTTTATACATGACTTTACGTGATAAACAACTCAGGAATCCCCAGCGGAGCGCGTTATCCCCCCAGCCTTCACATCCGCACGATGTATCCTCACATTTTTAAGAAAATGAATAAGCATTGCGCCTGAAATGCCGATAACAGATAAGGCATTTTTTATCAGTTAGATAGTGCCCGTTTCACATTCATCACCTGCTTTTTATGCAAACACACAACAACAACTAATCCGTTCCTGGCCTGCCATGACGGTAAATAATTAATGAACGAAAGGAAGAGGTTTATGCTGCGCTGGATGTCATTTCAAAACCTGTCTGTAACGCGAAAGTTATTGGTAGGGTTTGGTTTATTGCTCATCATGGGGGTGATTCTCTCCATGGTCGGCTTTTACGGATTACACAATAGCGACCAGTCGTTAAAACGCATCAGCCGTCTTGGCGCCATGTATGACAAAACTGTTGTCGCGCGGGAAGGCAACTTTGGTTATGCGCTGGAGCGTAAAGCACAGTATCTGGAACAGCACGATAGTGCGATTGGTAACATTAAGGAAGAGCTGTCAGCACTGCTGAAAGCGATCGAGACGGGCCATTGGCCAACGGAAGATAAAAGCGCGATTCAGGATATCAGCGCATCCCTCAACGCCTATATTTCACAGCGCCAGCAGGTTATGAGCCCGGATGTCAGCCAACAGCGGCTCAGTGAATTAAACGATCAAATGGCGGGGTTGCAGGAAAATATCAATAAACTTTACTTCACGGAAGAGACCCGCGCGGGCCGTAACGTCATTAGCAGCGATATACAGCTGGGCGTGATTACGCTGATTGCCATCATACTCGGCCTGACCACAGCAATCGTTATCTCGCGGCAAATTGTACGCCCGCTACATCAGGCGTTACACGCCACCCGCGCGATTGCGGAAGGCGACCTTACCGTACAGCTTCACAATGAACGCCGCGATGAGCTGGGCCAGCTGATTTCAGCCATGGGGCAGATGAACAACAATTTGCACAGCATGATTGATAAAATTCGCCTCAGCGCAAACCAGATTTCCTATGCCGCAGGGGAAATTTCTGCCGGTAACGCCGATCTCTCCGTCCGTACGACGCAGCAAGCTGCCGCGCTGGAAGAAACCGCCGCCAGTATGGAACAGCTGACGTCAACGGTGAAACAGAATGCCGATAATGCCCATCAGGCCAACCGGCTGGTTATGGATGCCTCCGATACTGCGAACCAAGGGGGAGAGCAGGTTTCTAAAGCCGTCCACACCATGCACGATATCGCGCAAAGTTCCCACCGCATCGCTGAAATTACTTCAATGATCAACAGCATCGCGTTTCAAACCAACATCCTGGCGCTCAATGCCGCGGTAGAGGCAGCACGAGCCGGTGAACAAGGCCGCGGTTTCGCCGTCGTCGCCAGCGAAGTACGCAATCTGGCACAGCGCAGCGCGCAGGCTGCCAAAGAGATCGACACGCTCATTGCCGAATCGGTTTCGCAGATTAATAACGGGGCAGCACTCGTTAACAGCGCGGGAAAAACAATGGAAGGGATTGTCCAGTCAGTGACACAGGTCCACGCCATCATGAAAGATATTACGACCGCCTCGGACGAACAGCATCGCGGTATTTCTCAGGTTGGTCAGGCCATTATAGAAATGGATCAGAACACGCAGCAAAACACCGTACTGGTGGAGCAATCCTCTTCTGCCGCTCACTCGCTGGAGCAGCAGGCCATCGTGCTTTCTGACGCGGTTTCCGTCTTCCGGCTTTTACAGCCTTCACAGCAAGGCGTTCACCGGCTGGCGAGCCCCGCGGCATAAGCACAATCAGAATATACCCCCACCAATATGCAACGAGGTGCCTTATGGCACCTCGCTATTATTGATGACGACAGTGATTACGCGCGCTGGCGAACGGCTTCAAACAGGCACACGCCAGTAGCAACAGACACATTCAGGGAAGACACGCTGCCCGCCATCGGAATGCTGATCAATTCATCGCAATGCTCGCGGGTCAGGCGACGCATGCCTTCCCCTTCCGCGCCCATGACCAGCGCCAGTGGCCCAGTCAGCTTGCTTTGGTACAGCGTATGATCCGCTTCACCCGCCGTGCCGACGATCCAGATATTACGCTCCTGTAACAGGCGCATGGTACGAGCCAGATTGGTCACGCTGATAACCGGTACGGTTTCCGCCGCGCCACAGGCAACCTTCTTCACTGTCGCATTCAGTTGTGCAGAACGATCGCGCGGCACGATCACCGCATGCACGCCGGCCCCGTCCGCATTACGCAGGCAAGCGCCCAGGTTGTGTGGATCGGTCACACCGTCCAATATCAGCAGGAAAGGCGTTTCCAGATTGTCTAACAGTGCAGGCAGATCGTTTTCCTGATATTTCCGCCCTTCTTTGACTTTCGCTACGATCCCCTGATGCACCGCGTCGTCAGCCTGCTTATCCAGCCATTGACGATTCGCCACTTGAATGACGATGCCCTGCGCTTCCAGCTCCGCAATCACAGGCTGAAGGCGACGATCGTCGCGCCCTTTCAGAACAAAAACTTCCAGAAAACGCTGTGGATCGCGCTCAAGCAGTGCTTTAACCGCATGGATACCGTAAATAATTTCGCTCATTGATACTCTTCAGATTAACCATAACAGGCGGTGCCCGTTAATTTAGAGATAGCGGTTTGCCCCTGCCCTCCCCTTCACAGGGGAGGGAGCAGATTAGCTAACCTTACTCAGCAGACTTTTTCTTCGCCCGTTTCGCTTTGGTTGCGGCGGCGATTTTACGCGTTTTTTCCGCGTTCTTTTTCGCTTTATCGCGGTTCTTTTTCGGCTTGGCTTTTGGCTTATCCGATTTCGCGTTGCGGTCGCCTTCTTTGCGGAACGCGGCATCCGGCTCAAAGTTTGCCGGCGCTTTGCTGGCGCTGCGACGACGTCGGGCTGGCTTAGCCTCACGCGATTCCGGTTTCTTCGCGCGGTCGCGCGCGGTTTTCCCTTCGCCGCGGACCTTGCGCGTGCTGGAAATCAGCGCAAAATCAATGTTGCGCTCATCCATATGCACCGCCTCAACGCGAATTTCGACTTCATCACCCAGACGATAAACCTGCCCGCGCGATTCACCGATCAGCCGCTGACCGATATTATCGTAACGGTAGTAGTCATTATCCAGCGTAGAAACGTGCACCAGCCCATCGATAAACAGGTCTTTCAGGCGCACGAAGAAGCCAAAACCGGTCACGCTGGAGATAATTCCCGTAAAGACTTCCCCCACGTGATCCTGCATAAAGTCGCACTTCAGCCAGTCCGCAACGTCGCGCGTAGCTTCATCCGCACGGCGCTCCGTCATCGAACAATGCATGCCCAGCTGTAGCATCTCGTTAATATCGCTATGCCAGCCGCCCGTTGACGTCCAACGCTCATGGCGATTGCTCAGCAGATACTTAATCGCACGGTGCAGCGACAGGTCAGGATAACGACGAATCGGCGACGTAAAGTGGCCGTAAGACGTCAATGCCAGACCGAAGTGACCCCGATTTTCCGGGTCATAAATCGCCTGCTTCATGGAACGCAGCAGCATAGTTTGCAGCATTTCCCGATCGGGACGCTCCGCTACCTCATTCATCAATTCCGCGTAGTCTTTCGGCTGTGGCTTCATTCCGCCTTTCAGCGTCAGCCCCAGCTCGCCCAGCACGCTGCGCAGGGCTAATACATGATCTTCACTCGGCTGATCGTGTACGCGGAACAGCGCAGGCTCTTCGTTTTTCTCCACAAATCTCGCGGCGGAGATATTCGCCAGAATCATGCACTCTTCAATTAGCTTGTGGGCATCGTTACGCACCACGGCTTCCACACGGTCGATACGGCGCTCGGCGTTAAAAATGAACTTCGCTTCTTCGGTTTCGAACGCGATGCCGCCGCGCACTTCACGCGCGTGCTCAAGCACCTTATACATGTGGTGCAGCTCTTCCAGCCCGCCCACCAGCGGTTTGTAGTGCTCACGCAGCTCGGCGTCACCTTGCAGAATGTTCCACACCTTGGTGTAGGTCAGACGCGCGTGTGAACTCATCACCGCTTCATAGAACTTGTAAGACGACAGCTTGCCCTGCGCCGAGATGGTCATTTCACAAACCATACACAGACGATCGACCTGCGGGTTGAGCGAACATAGCCCGTTCGACAGCACTTCCGGCAACATCGGAACCACCTGCGACGGGAAGTACACCGAGGTGCCACGCGCCCGCGCTTCATGGTCAAGCGGCGTATTCGGCCGCACGTAGTAGCTCACGTCCGCAATGGCAACCCACAGCCGCCAGCCGCCGCCGCGTTTTTTCTCACAGTACACCGCGTCATCAAAATCGCGGGCATCTTCACCATCAATTGTGACCAGCGGCAGCTTACACAGATCCACACGGCCCTTTTTCGCCGCTTCCGGCACTTCTTCAGCAAGATCTTTCACCTGTTCTTCCACTTTCGGTGGCCAGGTGTGCGGAATATCGTGGGTACGCAGAGCGATATCCACCGCCAGCCCGGTGCCCATATTATCACCGAGGATCTCGACGATCTTACCGACCGCTTTCGTGCGGCGCGTGGCGCGCTGTGTCAGCTCAACCACCACCACGAAACCCATACGGGCGCCGTTAATTTCTTCTTTCGGGATCAGAATATCGAAGCTCAGACGACTGTCATCCGGTACCACGAACCCGACACCGGCATCGACAAAATAGCGGCCGACAATTTGCCCGGTACGCGGTTCCAGCACGCGTACAATGCGCCCTTCACGCCGTCCTTTACGATCCGCGCCCAGCGGCTGTGCCAGCACAACATCGCCGTGAATTGCGCGTTTCATCTCTTCAGCCGACAGATACAGATCGTCTTTGCGGCCTTCCACACGCAGGAAACCGAAGCCATCACGGTGACCGATAACCGTCCCACGCAGCAGATCGAGTTTTTCCGGCAACGCATAGCACTGGCGGCGGGTAAAAATAAGCTGACCATCGCGCTCCATCGCACGCAGGCGGCGGCGCAGTGCTTCGAGGGGTTCTTCTCCGGTTAATTGCAGGTCGGCGGCTAATTCTTCCCGGCTAATCGGGGTATCGCGCTTGGCGATGTGCGCCAAAATATATTCACGACTGGGGATGGGGGATTCGTATTTTTCTGCTTCTCGTTCCAGGAATGGATCTTGTGACATTGCGGTTCCTCCGTTGTCATCAGCAGGAGGCTGAACAAAATTCATTCAACCAACAATAATTTATAAAGCGGTGGGTTTTCTTTGACCATATCAGCCAGCGTGTATTGATCCAGCTCTTGCAGGAAATTTTGTACCGCCTGTTGAAGCACCTGCTTCAAACGGCAGGCTGGCGTAATGTGGCAAAAATCATGGTTACAGTTAACCAGCGTGAGCGGCTCTAATTCGCGCACAACATCGCCAATTCGAATGGTTTCAGCTGGTTTCCCAAGACGGATACCGCCATTCTTGCCGCGCACGGCCATCACCAACCCAGCGCGACTAAGTTGATTGATAATTTTGACCATATGATTACGAGACACGCCATACACTTCCGTTACCTCAGAAATGCTGGTCATTTTCCCGCCCGGCAGCGATGCCATATAAATCAGCGCCCGCAAGCCATAATCCGTAAAACTTGTTAACTGCACATAAACCTCGGATACCTCTGGGTATCATTGACTGGCGTATTAAGTACGCCCCTGAAAAACCAACGCTATTGACAGATAATAAACCAGGCGTAAACGCTACGGCTAATTATTTATACCCTTATGTGTTAAGAGAAACCCGCGTTGAGAGAAACCGCCTGGCTACGCCCTTTCCCACATCCCTGACGCCTGCCATATCTTTTTAATTTTATCGCACCGCAACACAGATAACGTATTCTCTTCTGTTGCACACACCACATCCAATGATGACTGGGTTATCACCCACGAAAGGCGGCGTAAGGAAAAGGACACCATGAGGTTGAAAAATATTTCTATTCGTACCGGCTTATTAACGTTATTGCTGTTAACCACCCTGTTGCTGCTCATCGTCAGCAGCATGGGCGTGATTGCCATTAAGAAAGACAGGGAAACGCTGACAGCCCAAAATCAGATTCAGGGGATTGAGCTGGGCAACCTGATGAGCGGCTATAACCAAACGCTCAGCGCGCGCGCGTCGGCAACGCTCGCCGTCAGGAAAATCGAGATCGGCCTGCTGGACGACGGGGCGAAGGAAACCGGAGTCGTAGAGAAACACCTCAGCCAGTCGCAGAAAGACATTGACCGCGTGATCAAATCAGCCAATGCCGATCCCAAACAGCAAGTGCTTGCGCAGGAAGTGTTAAAAACCTATCAGGCCTATTTTCAACAGGGCATGACCCCGATGCTAAGCGCGCTGCAAAAACAGTATACCGATGAATATTATGAGGTTCTGGAAAAACAGCTCGGCCCGCTGAGTGAAGCCTTTGATTTATCGATCCAAAACTTTCGTCAGTACGCACAGCAGCTGTCCGAACAGGGTCTGGCACAGTCCGAACGTAATGAGAGCATGATGCTGTTGCTCATTGCCATCGCCTGCCTGCTGTCTATCACGCTGGTTGCATTAGCCTGGATCGCACTGCGACACATGCTGCTCAAACCGTTGGATTATGCCATTGAACAACTGGAGCAGGTGGCCGCCGGTAACCTGACCCGTCGCCTGATTCAAGGCGGGGACAACGAACTGGGTAGACTCAATGATGCCATCGGCCGCATGCAAGGGGCGCTGCTGGAGTCGGTGAGCCAGGTGCGCGATGCCAGCACGCAAATCGATCTCGGCAGCCGCGAACTGTTTGAAGAGAACGCCCAGCTTGCCCAACGCACCGAAGAATCCGTTGCCGCACTGGAACAGACGGCAGCGAGCATGGAGCAACTCAGCGCCACGGTGAAGCTCAATGCCGACCATGCCGAACTCGCGCACCAGCTCGCCAACAACGTCTCGAACACCAGCAGCCGCAGCAACGAGTCCGTCTGTTACGTGATTGAGAAAATGCAGGAGATCGCCGTCAGCGCCAAGCGTATCAATGACATCCTCAGCGTCATTGACGGCATCGCGTTCCAGACCAACATTCTAGCGCTGAATGCCTCCGTCGAATCCGCTCGTGCTGGCGAACAAGGCAGAGGCTTTGCCGTTGTCGCCGGAGAAGTACGCAATCTGGCGCAGCATAGCTCGCAGGCAGCAAAAGAGATCCGCTCGCTGATTTTGGATTCCCAGACGCGCGTGTCCGAAGGGCTTGAATTGGCTTCTAAAGCGGGTGAAACCATGGATGAAGTGACCGACGAAATCATCCGAATTACGCAACTGATGCGAGACATCTCCACCGCCACGCAAGAGCAGCATCGCGGTATCGAACAGGTCAACGTCGCTTTCACGCAAATCGACAAGGTTGCTCAGCACAATGCGCAGCTCGTCAAAGCCTCATCCGCCACTACGCAATCGCTGGAGCAGCAGTCTCAGCAGCTCATGCGATCGATGGCGCTGTTTCAGGTAGAACCTCGCCTTTCCTAATCTGCGGGTGTATTACACCGCCAGTGGTCGGCCTCAGCGCTGGCCACTGGCATCCTTCCGTCAATCCACTACTTACGCCATCCTCTTTAAAAGACGAATAAATAATCGAACAAGGCAGGAACCCTCTTCACGCTTAACGCACTTATTTTATAGGTATACTTTCAGATAATTTGAGTATTATTTTTTTACCGCTATTCTCTGTTTTTACACATAAGCGTATAAATAGGGTTTCAGCGTAAAAGCGGCCAACGTAATTGCCTTAATGTATTGAATAAAAAGACAATGAAAAACATTCCTTATTGGTGATATTCGCTGTACGTTTCCGGCTATTAATTACATTCCGATATAATGTTTATTAATCTAATTAATAGCTGGCTATTTTATTAATTCGTCCCATTGATTTTCGCGTAAAAAAGGGGGGACTGCCGATCGCCCGATAACACCACAGACGGCATCACGATAAAATCATACCTCTGACAATAGCGAATCAAGGATAAAGACAGAAAGAATATAGGCAGAGATAAACATGAATAATCAGTCAGTCGATTTGATTACCAGGTTTGACAGTGAAGCCAAACTACACGCGCTTGATTCCATTTATGCCATTGCCGAATTCGATCTGGCAGGAAAACTGGTTGAGGCTAATCCTCTTTTTTGCAAAATGCTGGGCTATAAAAAAGAAGATATTATTCAGAAAAATCACACATTTTTTCTGCCAGAAGCGCAGCGCCAAAAACACGATCATTTTTGGCACGATGTGGTGAAAGGAAATATCAACGCAGGGGAATTCCAGCGAAAAACGCAAAAAGGAGAAATTATTTGGCTCCATGCGGCTTATACGCCAATTATTGATGACAAAGGCCGACGTATCGGCATCATAAAACTGGCAACGGATATTACGCAGGAAAGACTTCTTGTGTCAGAGCATCGCGCACGGCTGGATGCGATTGAGAACGCGCAAGGCGTAATCGAGTTTGATAAAGACGGCTATATTACCCACATCAATAAACATTATCTGGTGCTAACGGGCTATGAGGAAAAGGAATTACTCGGTCAGCACCACAGACTACTCTGCAATCCCGTTGATACCGAACAAGCCGACTATCAAACGTTTTGGGAGACCCTGCACCGCGATCACCCCATCAGTGGCCGCTTCCACCGGCTGGGCAAAGACAACCATTCATACTGGATACAAGCGACCTACAGCCCGATCATGGATAGTGACGGCAATGTGAGGAAAATCATTAAATATGCTCACAACATCACACAGAACGTCGAAACCGAAAAAAAAGCCCACCAGCAAGGCATCATTCTCGATATCCTGCTATCAGTCCACGATAGCTTTCTGCTCGACCATAACTTGCCTTCAGCCTGCGATAAAGTCTTTGAACGGCTGCTTGACGTCACCAATAGCACCTTTGGCTTCATTGCCACGTTGCAGGAAGACGAAGACGGTCAGTCGCTCTACATTCCCGCGATATCCAATCTTGCCTGGGATGAAGAAACTTTGGCCTGGTACAGAAACCAGCGCAAAACCCACGGCGGCCTGAGGCTCCGTAAACTGGATAATCTGTTTGGTCACGTGGTTACGCACAATACGGTAGTGTGCACCAATAACCTGCTGAGACAAAAGGCTGGCCGTGACCTCCCTCCCATCCATCCCGCACTCTATTCCCTGCTGGGAATTCCTATCACCCACAACGGCAAAGCAATAGGAATGATCGCGCTGGCTAACCGTCGGGAAGGCTACGATCAAACGATGATCGAGCTACTGGCTCCGCTGGTGAAAACGCTCGGCATCATCATTCACGCCCGTTCGCTGGAAGATGAGCGCACACAGATAGAGGCCTCCCTGCGCTTTAACGCGGGGCATGATTTTCTCACCGGCCTGCCCAATCGCAGCAGCTTCTTCGAACAGGCCAACGCCTTTTTTCTGCACAAGCAGCAAAATCAGCAAAATCAGCAAAATCAGCAAAATCAGCAAAATCAGCAAACAGATAAAAGCTGTCTGGCGATTATTGATATCGATTTATTCAAAAACATCAACGATCAATACGGTCATCTGGCTGGCGATGCCGTCCTTAAAGAGCTGGCGATGCTCATGCGCATGTCTCTGCGTCAGGAAGATCTGGTCGCACGCCTCGGCGGTGAGGAGTTCATCATCCTGTTAAAAGATGTCTCTTACCAAACGGCAGTGGTAACCATTGAGCGTATTCGTAAAGCGATTGAGCAGCATACGTTGGAATACGATCGCCAGACTCTGCATTTCACGATCAGCGCGGGGATTGCCGCTTACCGTTCCGATCTTGCTTCGGTTGAGGACTGGATTCAGTTAGCCGATGCAAACCTCTATGCGGCTAAACGGCAAGGGCGCAACTGTGTGAAATAAGCCCATCCCGACAGCGCTGCTGGTAGCTTTGCTCGAACGTTTGCATTCCCGCAGCCGTTCCCGTTTGAATCAGGCCGGGAAGCTGATGCGTTTTCCCTTCCCGAATCAGGTTGCTGACCGCCGCAGTCGCCGTCAGCACTTCATAAAGCGCAATGCGGCCGCCTTGCGCTGCGGGCAACAGCCTTTGCGTCACCACGGCCTGCAAACAGGTGGCGAGCTGGCTGCGAACATAGGCTTTTTCTTCACCGGGAAAGACGTCAATCAGACGATCGACCGCCTGCGATGCGCTGCGCGTATGCAGCGTAGATAGCACCAGATGGCCAGTTTCCGCCGCCGTCAGCGCCAGCCGAATCGTCTCCGTATCGCGCAGCTCTCCCAGTAGAATGACATCGGGATCTTCCCGCAATGCGGCTCGTAACGCCTGCGCAAAAGACGCGCTATGCGTACCGATCTCCCGCTGTTGAATCAGGCAACGTCGGCTGGCATGGATAAACTCGATCGGATCCTCCAGCGTAATCACATGGCGATCGCTGCTGTCGTTTAACGCCCCGATCATTGCCGCTAGCGTCGTGGATTTGCCGCTCCCCGTCGCACCGGTAATCAGGATCAGCCCGTTCGGTTTCTCCAGCAGCGTCGAGAAAACGGGTGGCGCATGTAATGCATCCAATGAAGGTTGAACGGACGGGATAACACGCAGCGCCGCAGACAGCCCCTCACGCTGGCGAAATACATTGACCCGCAGGCGTTGTCCATCGGGCAGCATTAATGCCCCGTCCACCTGACCAGCCTGCCGCAATTGCTCGTGCTGAGCCGGTTCGAGCCAGGCATCGCACCATTGTGCCACCTGCTCCGGCGTTAAACGTGGTAAGGTATTTTCAGGCTGTAGCCGCCCATCCACGCGTAGCACCGGAGGGTGACCGCTACAAAGGTGCAGATCCGAGGCATTATGTTTTACACTACGCACCATCCACTCATCTAATTCCATAGATAACCTCCTGAACAACCATGACGACAATCCAGCAGAATCTACAGGACATCCGGCAGCAAATCGCCACCGCCGCTGCGCATTGCGCACGAGCACCAGAAGAAATTACGCTACTTGCAGTCAGTAAAACCAAACCTGTGAGCGCGATCGAAGAAGCCATCGCGGCAGGACAAAAGGCGTTTGGCGAGAACTACGTTCAGGAAGGCGTGGAGAAGATTCATTATTTCCAGGAAAACCATCCGACTACGCCGCTGGAATGGCACTTTATCGGCCCGTTACAGTCAAACAAAAGTCGGCTGGTGGCTGAGAATTTCGACTGGTTTCATACCGTAGATCGTCTGCGCATCGCGCAGCGTCTGAGTGAACAACGTCCGGCCACGTTGCCACCGTTAAATGTTCTGTTGCAGATTAATATCAGCAGTGAGCCGAGCAAATCCGGCATTATGGTCGATGAACTCGCAGAACTCGCCGCTGGCGTCGCCGCACTGCCTCATCTGCGACTGCGTGGCCTGATGGCGATTCCGGCACCGGAAACCGACTATGAACAGCAGTTGGCTGTTTTCAAACAAATGGCAACGCTGTTCCAAACGTTGTCCGCAACTTATCCGCATATTGATACACTCTCTATGGGGATGACGGACGACATGCGTGCGGCGATTACCGCGGGCAGCACGCTGGTGCGCATTGGTACGGCAATCTTTGGCGCGCGAGACTACGCAGCAAAAAGCGTATAACTAAACCATCAGCCAAAAGCGCATAAACCGCAGAGGCACGCCCTGAACGGCACGTCATCTTTGACAAACAGGTGAGCAACGAGGATGCAGATGCAGCAACGTAAAATAGCGTTTATTGGTGCCGGAAACATGGCGCAGGCCATTATCGCCGGATTAGTCAACGGCGGTTACCCCGCTCAACACATCAGCGTCTGCGCACCTTCGGGTAAGAATCGCGATGCGCTGGCTGCACAATACGGCGTGATCAGCAGCGCGGACAATGTCCGTTGCGCGCAGGAAGCGGACGTCATTGTGCTGGCCGTCAAACCGCAAATGATGGCGACAGTTTGCGAACCGCTACATGAACACGTCAACTTCACGGGTAAACTGGTACTCTCGATTGCGGCGGGCATCAGCATTGCCCGTTTCCAGGCGCTGCTGGGAGAACCGCTGAATATCGTGCGGATTATGCCAAATACGCCGTCTCTGGTCGGAAAAGGCATGAGCGGAATGTATGCTCCCGCGTCCGTCAGCCAGTCTGATAAAGACTTCACCGCACAGCTGATGCAGAGCGTGGGTAAAATTTGCTGGGTGGATACCGAACCGGGCATTAACGGCGTGATCGCCGCGGCGGGCAGCGCACCGGCCTATTTCTTCCTGTTTATGGAAGCCATGCAGCAGGAAGCTATCCGTCAGGGATTCAGTCAGGAAACCGCTCGCCTGCTGGTGCAACAGGCCGCGTCAGGTGCTGCCGCGCTGGTTGAAGCCAATCCCGATACGCCGCTGTCAACGCTACGGGAGAATGTCACCTCCAAGGGCGGCACCACGGCAGAAGCCCTGCGGGTATTTAACGAACAGCAGTTGACGCAAACCGTGGCTGAGGCCATGCAGGCGGCAATTGCTCGCGCACAGGAAATGGAAACGCTTTTTTAACCAAAGCGGGTTCCCCGATTCTTTATCTTATAAGGAAAAGACGTACTTATGCTCACCCTGACTTTTCTGGTCAAAACGCTGGTCGACCTCTATGTAATGGTCCTGCTGCTGCGCATCTGGATGCAGTGGTCACGCAGTGATTTCTACAACCCGCTGTCGCAGTTTGTCGTCAAAATCACCCAGCCGATTGTCGGGCCGCTGCGCCGCATTCTGCCGTCGTTAGGGCCGATTGACAGCGCCTCACTGCTGCTGGCCTTTATTCTCACGACCATCAAATACCCGTTACTGCTGTTGATTCAGGTTGGCGCGATATCTCTCAGCCCCATGAACCTGCTGGTCGGGCTCATTTCGCTGATTAAATCTGCGGGCTATCTGGTCTTCTGGGTCATCATCATCCGTTCTATCATGAGTTGGGTTAGTCAGGGCCGTAGCCCCATCGAATATTTACTGCACCAGTTGACCGAGCCGTTGATGGCACCGCTTCGCCGCGTTATTCCGGTTATGGGCGGCATTGATTTCTCTGCGATGGCCGTCATTCTGATTCTGTATATGCTCAACTATCTGGGCATGGATCTGTTCCCAGGGCTGTGGTTCCTGCTGTGAGTGCTATTACCCGCCACGGCGATGCGCTGGTGATTCGGCTGTATATTCAGCCGAAAGCCAGCCGGGATCAGATCGTGGGTTTGCATGACGACGAACTGAAAGTCGCCATTACCGCACCACCGGTGGATGGGCAAGCCAATGCCCATCTGACCAAATTTCTCGCCAAACAGTTTCGGGTCGCCAAGAGTCTGGTCGTGATTGAAAAAGGCGAACTCGGGCGGCATAAACAGATTAGAATTACCCATCCGCAACACATCCCGGCTGACGTCGCGGACTTCATTGAATAAACACGCTTGAATAAACACGCAGGACAAGACGATGCAAAAAGTGGTTTTGGCTACCGGAAACCCCGGTAAAGTGCGCGAGCTCGCCAGCTTGCTGGTCGATTTCGGTCTGGATATTGTGGCGCAGACCGAACTGGGCGTGGATTCCGCCGAAGAAACCGGCCTGACCTTCATCGAAAACGCCATCCTGAAAGCACGTCATGCGGCACAAATCACGGGACTGCCGGCGATTGCCGATGATTCCGGGCTGGCTGTCGATGCACTGGGCGGCGCACCGGGCATTTACTCGGCCCGCTACGCGGGTGTGGATGCCAGCGACCAGCAGAATCTGGATAAGCTGCTGCTGGCGCTAAAAGACGTACCGGATGAACAGCGCCGCGCTAGCTTCCACTGCGTGTTGGTTTATCTGCGCCACGCAGAAGACCCGACGCCGATTGTCTGCCACGGTAGCTGGCAAGGTGTGCTGACGCATGAAGCCACAGGCAGCGGTGGCTTCGGCTATGACCCGATCTTCTTCGTGCCAGAGCTGGGTAAAACGGCAGCAGAACTGACGCGTGAAGAGAAGAACGCACAGTCTCACCGCGGTCAGGCGCTGCGCTTGCTGCTGGATGCGCTACGTAATGCTTAAGCTTCCTCCGCTCAGCCTGTACATCCATATTCCGTGGTGCGTGCAAAAATGCCCGTACTGCGATTTCAACTCTCACGCGCTGAAAGGCGATGTGCCGCATCAGGAATATGTCGATCACCTGCTGGCGGATCTGGACGCCGATTTGCCGCTGGCGAGCGGTCGTGCGCTGCATTCGATCTTCATCGGCGGCGGCACGCCCAGCCTGCTGAGCGCGGAAGCGATGCAGGCGCTGCTCGACGGCGTTCGGGCAAGAATTCCGCTAACGCCGGATGCCGAAATTACGATGGAAGCCAATCCCGGAACGGTTGAAGCCGACCGCTTCAGCGGCTATCAGAAGGCGGGCATTAACCGCATCTCCATCGGCGTGCAGAGTTTCGATCCGCAAAAGCTGACGCGCCTCGGGCGTATTCACGGCCCGGACGAAGCCAAGCGTGCCGCGCACCTGGCGACCGGTCTGGAATTACGCAGCTTTAATCTGGACCTGATGCACGGCTTACCGGATCAATCGCTGGACGAAGCGCTGGACGACCTGCGTCAGGCCATCGCGCTCAATCCGCCGCATTTATCGTGGTATCAGTTGACGATTGAACCCAATACGCTGTTTAGCTCGCGCCCGCCGACGCTGCCGGACGACGACGCGCTGTGGGACATCTACGAGCAGGGCCACGCGCTGCTGAGCGCCGCCGGCTACCAGCAATATGAAACCTCCGCCTATGCCAAACCGGGCTATCAGTGCCAACACAACCTGAACTACTGGCGCTTCGGTGACTATTTGGGAATTGGCTGTGGCGCGCACGGCAAGCTGACCTTCAGCGACGGGCGCATTCTGCGCACGGTCAAAGTCCGCCATCCGCGTGGCTATATGCAGGGCACGTATCTGGATAAACAGCACGACGTTGCTAACGACGATCGGCCATTTGAGTTCTTCATGAACCGCTTTCGCCTGCTGGAAGCCGCCCCGCGCGCGGATTTCACGGCGTACACGGGTCTGGAAGAACACAGCATCCGCCCGCAACTGGATCAGGCGCTGGCGCAAGGCTACCTGACGGAAACCGCCACGCACTGGCAAATCACCGAACACGGCAAACTGTTCCTGAACTCCCTGCTGGAACTGTTTCTGGTGGAAGAAGAGTAATCATTCCGTGGGCAGGTTTTCTCTGGTAAACCTGCCCATTGCTTCCCACCCTATCCCCCCCTTTTGCAATGCTTACAAACCTTATTTCGAGCCGCCTCCCTTTCCAATCAAACACCGCTTGCCCGCAGTACCAAAATCCTTTTTCCTTGTACTGGACGACGATGTCATCAGTCGCAGGACATTGTGCGGCATCTTAAGTAGCTATGAGTCATTTTCAGCGACCATAGCTCAGACTTGATTCGCGGACATAACACCATCAAATCTGATAGGCTGCATTGAACGAAGGGCGGACATTGACTTAGGAGGAAGCGAAAAAATTCTGAAAGTGAATAGTCCAGTTAAGCTGGATACTTTTAATAGCCCTAGCCAAATGTTGCAAATACAGTAAAATGCAGTGCGCTATAATCTTCAGGAGGTTTAGGGAGAAGTCATGAAAGATCAAGATGTTAGAGCTGCTGTACATCATAAACTATTGAAAGGCATACATTCAAACCCTGACTGTCTTGTTGTTGATGAGTTTTCCATATCTCTCGGCGCTAGTAGAGCAGATATAGCTGTAATTAACGGGATCATACATGGCTATGAACTCAAAAGTGAGTACGATTCTCTTGAACGTTTACCACTTCAAATTAAGCATTACTCATCTGTTATGGACAAAGTTACACTTGTGATAGCTGAAAAGCATCTGTTTGGAGCCTTGGAATTAATACCTGATTGGTGGGGAGTGAAAACAGTTACAGTTGGGCCAAAAGGTGCAATCCATATAAAACATATGCGTGGTGAAAAATTAAACCGTCAGCATAATTCTTTGATACTTGCTCAACTTCTCTGGAAGGAGGAGTGTCTTGAAATTCTTGAACGATGGGGCTGTTATAAAGGATATAAAAGCAAGCCCCGTTTTGAGTTATGGAATGTAGTCGCAGAAAAAATTCCAGTTTCTGATTTAAGGCATGAAGTCAGAACAGCATTGAAACAACGTGTTGACTGGAAAATTAAGGCTTAGCAGGTAAACTTTGAGCCAAGCCAGTTAGTTGTGTAACGACTAGTTTTAAATGGTGGGTATGAGCAACTTTTCTCCATTCTTTCGAACCACCCGACTTATTTGTACCAAGCGCTCTATGATTGATGTAATCATCCCCCCAGCTAAATTGTGGCCCATAGACAGCATAGACGGGAGAGCTAACTAGGATCTTACAAAGATTTTTCGTTTGACCCCAACCATTTCCCTTTACGGCTGTTCCTTTAACAAAAATCCACGATGTGTCATTTGAATATCTCACTGCCACATATTGTGACATAAAACGTGGATTCACACTTGTAATTGTAGAACTCGCTGTAGGGTAATCACTAAAACTTGGTGTTCTATTTAAATTTGTATTCTGAACAACATAAGACCAAAGATCATATTCATACCTTGGAATATGATGAATTTGATGCTGTGGTATTCCAGTCTGAGAAGTTGGGTATGCTGTGGATGAAATGATCAACGACCTCCAGTGTGCTTGACTAGCAAGTGTATTAAACTCGCTCAAAGCTAATTGCTTAAGGTTATTATTCGAATTTTGAATATCACCAAAATCAATTATTACGTCAATAATAGATGGGGGTAGATTAAATTGATTAATCAATTGGCCAAACAGATGAAATGTTTGCGGAGTGATTGAAATTGCGATCCCATTTGTTAAGTTACGCCTTATTGCATGAATATAATTTTGTGAAGATACTGGTGAAACGACAGGTATAATTTCTTTGCCAAAGGATCTTGCGTCTTGAGTGCATATGTCTAGCGGATGATGGCGATTCGTTCCATGTCTATCTAGGTGTTTCACATCAAGTAAGATGGGACGATTCGCTAACCATGAAGATGCTAAATTAGCTCCAAAGTTAGACAGGTACGAATTAAGATTTTTTTTATAGCATTTATTTTCATAATCCCAGTCAATGTCAGGTATCGTGATTATTGGGGTTAGGCCATGTATTGTTGCCTGCTCTAACTGCATCAATGATTCGTATTCGGCAGGTTTCCATTTTAGCTGTGGGTAGTAATGGTGAAGACTCATTAATATTCCTTATCAGGTTTCAGACCGTCTCCTAACACTTAGGAAAAACACTCCAATTCACTAAGGTAGTGTAATAATAGAAAATAAAAAATAAATTGATCTGCATCTTATTTTTGATAATTTCCATTTATATTATAAATACGTTATTTTATATTGAGAGTTAACTATAAAAATATTTCAAACTCATTAAAACGCAATCCTAGATATTTCCAATTAAGAAAATTTCAATACCAATATATTGCACAATATTCTATGTATTACTTACTTAAATGATAACCTCCGTCATTGTTCAACGCACAACGATGTAAACCACATCCCCTCCTAGCACAAAAACTGCCCGTCAGATTAGATTTAGCTCCATGCCATAACAGTACCAACTCAGGTCTGAACTAATCCGCATAGATAGCAACATAATCTCAAACAATATCAGCCGGTTCAGCGCTATCGAGGATTGAATTTTTACCTGCGGTTATGACACAGTAAAACCCTATCAAGGTCTTTCTATCAAACCCTGTTTATCAACAACCTGCTGGTAACGATGATGAAACGTATAACAACGATCGTAGTGGCGTTGCTGGTCACAGCAACATTGAGCGGCTGTAACACCACACGCGGCTTTGGCCAGGATGTGCAAAAACTCGGTAGCACCATTTCCCACGCTGCCAGCTAATCAGCTTTCAGATAGCAAAAAACCGGCCATACGTTAGCCGGTTTTTTGTTTAAGCCACAATCCCAATAACTTCCGCTACATTCCCCCTCTAAAACGAATGAATTTCCAGAACAAACGACAACATTCTGGATTTAATCTTTTCATTTTTATGATGTTACGCGCGTAAAGAATCACGCGGAGACGAACATGACCGCCGGATGAACGGCATGGATGCCGCGAAAGCCAGCGCCGCGTCGGGAGCGCGTCGCTGGTGGTCCGGCAGCGGGCATGAGCGTCGAAGGCACCGCGAAGCGGCGTGATTCCCCGCAAGAAGCCTGGGGTCACGGGGCAGCGGCGATTGAGCTGCACCGTGTCGGGCGCATACGACAATGGTTGCAAAAATAGCCTTAATCAACGCGCACGAAACATTTATGGTACTGACAGAATGCTAAATCTAGGTTTTTAGGAATCCCTAATTTCAGAATGCCGACAGCATATCAATATGCGGAATGCCGTCTTCGTCGTATTCCTCGCCGGTCGCCACAAAGCCGAACGCGCCGTAGAACGCTTGCAGGTGAGCCTGCGCGGACAGGAAAAGATGCTTTTGCGGCCAGTGGCGTGCGCAAGCAATCAGCGCGTGCTCCATCAGTTGATGCCCCAGATGTTGCCCTCGGGCATGCGGCGCGACAATCACGCGCCCAATCGTCACCACATCGTTATTCGGATGGGGAGCGAGCAAGCGAGCATACGCAGCCAGCTTGCCGTCACGGTACGCCGCAATATGGCGATTGCCGTCCACCAGATCGCGGCCATCAATATCTAAATAGGGGCAGGTTTGCTCAACCACAAATACCTGACTGCGCAGCGCCAATATGTCATGCAATGAATACACATTAAGGTCTGCCACATCCCAGTCATGCCATATCAGACTCATTTCCACCTTTCCCCATTACACAATATGTTCATTACACAAGACGTTTATTACACCAGACGTTTATTCTTTACCTGCGCCGAGGAAACGATCGCGGCGTTTCGCCAGAACCAACCATGCCCACAGTAGCGCAATCGCCAGCGCAAACAGGACGCCAAAGCCAATCCCGATGGCGATAACTGACACGCCCAGTTTCACCACCAGAGAATAGAGCCCCAGCATTAACAACATAGCGCCGTTCTCACCCAAATTCTGTACGGCGATCGCATTCCCCGCACCGACGCTGGCCTTCCCACGCTCCTGCAACAGCGCATTCAGCGGAACAATGAAGAACCCACCCAGCGCCCCCAGCAGAATCAGCAGCGAGTAGGCACTCATGAGGTTATTCTGAAGCGTGAAAATCACCACCACCACGCCGATCAGGAACCCCGCAGGCAAGCAGCGTCGTACGCTATCGAGCGTCACCAGCTTCGCAGCCGCACCAGCTCCCACCACGATGCCCACCGCGACCATCGCGTTAAGCAACGTCGGTGTGGCATTGTCGGTAATCCCAAGCGCATGCGGTACCCACAGTACCAGAAGAAAGCGCAGCGTCACGCCCGCGCCCCAGAACATGCTGGTGCCGATCAGCGAGAGCCGGGCGTCGCCATCGCGCCACAGCACCCGACAGGCGGAAAAGAAGCTGCTCGCCATCTGCACCGGATGCCACGGCTGCCCCGGTCGTGCCGCGTTAAGGCGAGGAATCAGCATATTCGCCCCCAGCGCTATGCCGTATGCCACCGCGCAAATCGACAGCGCCCCGTAAATGTTCCAGTCCGCCAGCACGCCGCCTGCGACTGAACCGGTCAGGATCGCCGCAATCGTCGAGGCTTCCATCAGACCATTCGCTTTGACTAACTGATCGCCGCGCGTGATCTCGCCCAAAATGCCGTATTTCGCCGGTGAATACGCAGCCGCGCCAATCCCCACCAGCGTATACCCCAGAAACGGGTTCCCGCCCACGCAAATCAGCAGCGCGCCCGCCAGCTTCAGGGTATTGGCGAACATCATCACCTGCCCTTTGGAGAAGCTGTCCGCAATTTGTCCAACAAACGGTGCCAGAATGATGTACGCAGCGACAAACCCCATCTGTAAAAACGGCTGGCTCCAGTCGGGATACACCAGCTGTTTGATCAGCGCTAACGTGGCAAACAGCAGCGCGTTATCACCAAACGCGGAGAAGAACTGCGCAATAATCACCGCATTCATGCTGCGCGACAACAAAGGCGTCGCGGGTTCAGTCTGTTGGCTCATGCATTCTGCTCCGATGCGTTAGTTACAGGCTCTTCGGCCATGTGGCGCAGCGTGACAAAGTCAGGCTTGCCGCTGCCGAGTAGCGGTAAGGCTTTCACATAGCGAATATCGCGCGGCACAGCCAGTTCCGGCACACCGCTACTGCGAGCCTGTGTAAGCAACACGTCGCGGGTAATCTGGTTGTCCGTCGTAAACAGCACCAGCGCCTCGCCTTTACTGCTGTCGCTTTTCGCGCTGGCGGCATGCTGCGCTTCCGGCGACACCTTCGCCGCCAGCTGTTCCACGCTTTCCAGCGACACCATCTCCCCCGCCAGTTTGGCAAAGCGCTTCACGCGGCCGATGATGGTGCAGAATCCTTTTTCGTCCAGTTCGACGATATCACCGGTGTCATACCAGCCCTGCTGCAACTCGCCCTGTGCATTTTCTGCCGCTGGCGTTTCCAGCACGCCGGGGTTTTCCACCCGCAGATAGCCTTTCATGATATTCGGGCCGCGCAGTTGCAGACGGCCACCGCGCGTAATGCCCGGCACCGTGATCAACCGCGATTCAATTTCCGGCAACAACTTGCCGACGGAATGGATTTTCGTCGCCATCGGGACGTTGATCGCCACCACTGGCGCGCACTCGGTCACGCCGTACCCTTCAAGAATGCGGATACCAAATTTGTCCTGCCAGACCTGACGCGTGGTTTCAGACAGCTTTTCTGCCCCGGCAACCACATAGCGCAGGCGAGCAAAATCATACGGATGGGCAAAGCGCGCATAGTTGCCTAAAAACGTAGACGTGCCAAACAGCACGGTGCAGTTCTGGTCATAAACCAGCTCCGGCACGATGCGATAATGCAGCGGGCTAGGATAAAGAAATACGCGAGCGCCCGTCATCAGCGGCGTTAACAGCCCCACCGTCAGGCCAAACGCATGGAACAGCGGCAGCGCAGACATAAAGCGGTCGCGCGGCGTGAAATCAGCCACCGTACGAATCTGCTCGACGTTCGCCAGCAGGCTGTCATGGGAATGCACGACGCCTTTCGGATTCCCCTCGGAACCGGAGGTAAACAGCACGATGGCTGCATCGTCAGGCTTCTGCGGCAGCATCGCACGGGCAGGAAACAGTAGATGAAACAAGATCCACAGCTTATCCGCCAGCGTCACGGTGTCTTTCAAATCTTCCAGATAGACCCAGTTGGCCTCGCTGACCTGCTTCGGCAAATCCGTCAGTTTGCCCTTTTCAAGAAACTGGCGAGACGTGACGATAGTTTTGATCCCCGCCGCTTTCATCGCGCTTTGTAGCCCTTTCGCACCAGCGGTGTAGTTCAGCATGGCAGGAACGCGGTTACGCAGCGATGCGCCCAGAATAGATGCCGCGGTAATGGTCGCGTTGGGCAACAGCATACCGACATGTTCATCCGCACGGGTGAAGCGCTGCAAAATGCGCGACACGCCAAGCGATTTTTTCAGTAAGCCCTGATAGCTGTCTTCATTGAATGAGATATCCGCAATGCTGGGGGAGGAGCGCCCGTAACGGGTTCTCGCAGCCAGAAAAGCCTGATACAGCGTATGCTGCGGACGCGTTTCCATCCGCGCCTTCATCATAATCTGGTGCAAGTGTTCACCGGCCAACGCACGGCGTTCTCTGGCACTTGCGGCTTCCGGCATCGGCAACGTAGTCGGGGGTAAATAGGTGATCGTGATCGGCGGGAAGCAGCGGCGTTTAAACACGCCCGCCAACCGGCCAAACGGCGTGAACTCAGCGCCATCAATACGCACGGGGATAATCGTCGCCCCGGATTTCGCCGCGACAAACGCCGCGCCGCTGTAAATCTTCATCAGCGATCCGGTGACGCTGATACGCCCTTCTGGGAAAACCACGACGGGCTGACCGCGCTCGATCACTTTGATCAGCCCTTTGATCGCCAGAGGCTTGGTGGGATCCAGCGGCACAAAGTCGATATACGGCTTCAGCCAGCGCATAAACCAGCGATCGGAAATGGAGGAGTACACCGCAAAGACGGGTTTTATCGGTAAGAATAACGCGAGCAAGACACCATCAAGGAAAGAGACGTGATTGGGGGTGATGAGCAATTTGGATTGCTGAAACTGGCTGCTGTCGCCCTCGATCCGGATGCGGTACAGACGCTGGAACACCCAACGTAACAGGGTATGAATCATGCCTTCTCCCAATAGACAGATAAACGGGCAGCTTGCCGAAACGCAAAACCACCGGGCGATACGTCAAAATACTATATACATATCATACTTCAAGTTATGGACGCGCGGCTGAACGTGAAGATTGCCGTCGGCACAGCATTCACATAGCATGAAAATCGTTGGAGATAGCAAAAACGGGGAATTCAGGCAAAAAAAAACCTACGCATCCGCGTAGGTTGGTGTAATCAAATGGTTTCAATGTACAGAGCACATCGAATATCACCAATCAATACCTCTGGGACTTGTTACTCTAAGGATCGCCACTTATCTTCACCAGCGATGAATCGAAAGAGTTATTCTATAAGTGCAACCAACTGTAAAATTCTAGCGAATCATGTAAGGCAGCCCCCTTTTCACCCCACTTTCGCCGCATAAATACCGCTATTTTCCCCGAAAGGTTCCTTTTCCCTCGGATGCCTGTTTTTCGCCCTTTTACCGTCCGATCACATTTCCTGACTTTTTATAGGGAAATGACTCTCCAAACACAGGGGCATTAGTCCACTTTTTCAGCAGAATCAATCAGAAAGTGAGGAGTAGGATCGCGGAGTCTGCATGGGGCAGACGCTGAATTTAACCAGGTGTGTGTAACGAATAATGAAGAACTACAAAATAGGTACCCGGCTGGCCGGCGGCTTTGGCCTGCTTATTGCGCTTTCTCTGGCCATGCTGACCAGCGGCATTTATCAACTCAACCAGGTGTCCCACAGTACGCAACAGATGATGCAAGAACCGCTGCGCAAGGAGCGGCTGGCATCCGACTGGCATGCCACGCTTGTCGCTGGCGTCCAACGCAGTATGGCGGTTGCCCGCAGCAATGACGATTCGCTGGTTGAGCTGTTTGCGGCGGAAAACACCCGCGCCAGTAAAGAAAGCGGTAAACGACAGGAACAATTTGCCAGCCTGATTTCCACCCCCGAAGAAAAAGCCCTATTCGACAAAGTCGGCGAATACCGTCAGTCCTACATCAAAAAGCGCGATGCAATTATCGCGGAAAAAGGCGCGGGTAACTTCGATCGTGCCAGAACGCTCTTCGACAACGAATTCGTTCCGGCTTCCAACGGTTATCTGGCCAGCGTGGAAGCGCTGCGTGATCATCAGCGCGCCAGCATCGACCAAATGGGGCAAGACATTAACGCTGGCGCCAGCCGTGGCGACCTCATTCTCGCCGTCACGGGCGCGCTAAGCGCCATCATCGGCGTCCTGATCGCCTGGGTGCTCACACGCAGCATCGTGCAGCCGTTAGCGCGGGCGGTACGTGCAACACAGGCCGTCGCAGCGGGCGATCTGACGCATAACGTGCAGCCGGAAGGACGCGATGAAGCCGCCCAACTGCTGCATGCCCTGCAAGACATGACGGTGCGTCTGCGCACTATCGTTGGCGAAGTTCGTCAGGGTTCCGAATCCATTGCTGGCGCGTCTTCACAGCTTGCAGCAGGCAATATCGACCTGTCCAGCCGCACGGAAGAACAGGCCAGCGCGCTACAGGAAACTGCCGCTTCCATTGAGCAGCTAAGTTCGACGGTCAGACAGAATGCCGATAACGCGCGTCAGGCCAACCAACTGGCACAATCGACCACGCAGCAAGCACAGTCGGGCGGACAGTTGGTGACTGAAGTGGTGGAAACGATGGGGGCGATCGATTCCTCATCGAAGAAGATCGTCGATATCATCGGCGTGATCGACAGCATCGCATTCCAGACTAACATTCTGGCGCTGAATGCCGCCGTAGAAGCCGCACGGGCGGGTGAACAAGGCCGTGGTTTCGCCGTCGTCGCCAGTGAAGTACGCAGTCTGGCGCAGCGTAGCGCCTCTGCCGCTAAAGAAATCAAAGAGCTAATTGACCGTTCCGTTCAAACCGTGGAAGCGGGCAACCGACTAGTGGTGCAGGCGGGCGCGTCGATACAGGATATCGTCAACGGCGTGCGTAAGGTCAGCGATTTGGTCGGCGAGATTAGCTCTGCCAGCAATGAGCAGACGATGGGCATTGAGCAGGTGAACGTTGCGGTAAACCAGATGGAAGTCACGACCCAGCAGAATGCCTCGTTGGTGAATGAAGCCTCAGCCGCCACGCAGTCGCTCCAGCAGCAGGCCGCACAGTTGGCCGAGACGGTCAGCCAGTTCCGTCTGGGTAACGATCACCAGGTCGCCCGTGTGCCAGCGGTGACACCCACGTTAAGCCTTAAACCTGCGCTGGCAGCACCGGGTAAGAGCGTAGCCACAGCCAGTGAAGGTGACTGGACCTCGTTCTGATGCCATATTCTCTTCAGATCCCCTCGGCACAGTGCTGGAAGCGTTACGACTTATAACGGGTTCTGCAGTTATCTGGCGTAAAAATTATGCATCGGTGGGCTTGGCCGCCGAGTGAGCGGCATGGACGCCGCGAAAGCCAGTGCCGCGTCGGGAACGCGTCACTGGCGGCTCGGTTAGCGGTCAAGAACACCGATGGAACCGCGTAGCGGCATAATTTCCGCCAAAAGCCTTGGGGTCACGGGGCGAGCGGCGTGTGAGCCGCCCCGTGTCGGGCGCGTGCTACGAGGTAGCATGACAATAACGGTATTATCGCGCACGAAACTGTCTCTTAGCCTGCATAGAAACATGACTAAGACGAAGGGGCAGCCTACAGCGGCTGGTGGTACAGGCGTACGGCTTTGTCCGGGTAGTCCAGACCCTCACCGATGTAACGCCAGCCGTGTTTTTCGTAATAGCCGCTAAACGTGGCGTACAGATAGAGATCGTCAAAACCCTGACGGCGGCAGAAGTCCAGTACGTGCTGTTGCAGCGCGATGCCCAGCCCTTTGTCACGTTGGCTTTCTTCCACATACAGCGATGCCAGCCAGGGCGTCAGATCCTGTCGGCTGATTAAATCACAGCGCCAGAGCCCTACCGTTCCAACTAAGCGCTCGCCCTCCAGCGCGATAAACGTCAGCGGCAGCGCTGCTGGGTTCAGGCTATTGCGCACCACGCTGGCAAAAAATTCCCGGCTGTTCTGGCTGCCGAACGCCTGCCATATCCAGTCAATCACCTGCTCCTGATGCTGAGGATGATCCGCCAGATAAACAATGCTTACCCCAGAAACGTCTGTCATGGTTACACCAGTTTCCCCTGAAAAATCGGTACAGAATCAAACAAATAGCCGTCAAACTCCGGCGCATCGGCGTCAGAGATTTCCATCAGCGTATTTTTGACATTTTCGAGGTGCTGCCACATCGCCTGATAAGAACCAGACACATCGCGACGCCGCAGCGCCGCCAGAATAGCCTGATGATCCGCCAGCCATTTCAGACGATAACCCTGCGTTCCGACGTGGGTATAAAGCTGCTGCCAGAGCGCGTTATCATCACGGCACGCCCAGATATTGCTGACCGTTTCCAGCAGCATCTGGTTTTGTGTCGCCCCCGCAATTTGCAGATGGAACAGGCGATCGAAATCGCCGCGGTAATCTTTTCCAGCAATCGCGGCCTGCTCTTGCTCCAGCGTCTTACGCAGGTTTTCGATATCCGCTCGCGTTGCCATACGTGCCGCAAACGCGGCGATGTTGCTTTCCAGCAGTTGACGAGCCTGTAGCATTTCAAACGCGCCGATATGGTTTTTAGCGCCGTCTGCCGCCTCGTCTTCATCAGGAATGCGCAGGACATAAACCCCGGATCCCTGACGAATATCGACCGTGCCTTCCAGTTCAAGCATCAGTAGCGCTTCGCGCACTATCGTCCGGCTAACGCCATAGGTTTCCGCAATATTTCGTTCAGGAGGAAGGCGCGATCCAACAGGGTAATCCCCTGACTGAATCTTCTGACGTAAATCACAGCCGATTTCCTGATATTGCTTCTTCTCTTGCAGAACCACATCCTTCGCCACGCTTTCACCCTACATGCACTGTCGCCCTGAGTGTGGACCGGACGTCGGCCCACACCGAATGTATCCAGCCGCGTACTGACGCCGCGGTGGGGCATTAGTCTACCAAACTCAGCGCCTGATCCAGTACTTTTGCGCCATTTAATGTGCCGTAGGCGACAGGGTCGATCACCGCGATAGGAATCTGGTAGCTGTCCGTCAGCTTTTTATTTTCGTTGAGCTTGAAGCGCACCTGCGGCCCCAGCAGAACCGCAATAATCTCGCTGCTGAACTCCTGCAACTCATCACGCAAGTTTTGTTCCGGGATGGCGTAGATCTTCAGTTCCATTCCCCGGGTTTCCGCTTCTTTCTCCATCTTGGTGACCACCAGTGAGGTCGACATTCCTGCCGAGCAGGCCAGTACGATTCTTTTCATATTCCGTTCCTCATTTTGGTTATCTGCACCTACTTCTCTTCATCATCCAGCGTCAATTCAAGCCGACGCGTGTCATGTAGCTGGCGAAACCAGGCAGCAGACTTTTTCGGCCGCCGCTGCCGATCCTGTTCCAGATCGATTTCGATTAATCCGTAGCGATTTTTAAACGCGTTCATCGGCGAAACGTTGTCGGTAAACGCCCACAGCATGTAGCCGCGGCAGTTTGCGCCCTCTTCCTTCGCCTTCAGCGTCCAGTAAAGGTGCTCGGCGATAAATGCGATACGGTAATCGTCCTGAATCACGCCAGCGTCATCTTTAAAGCGCGCTTCGTTCTCAATACCGATGCCGTTTTCCGCCACAAACCACGGCGCATTGCCGTAGTCACGCTCCATGCGTTTCGCCATGTCGTAAATGATTTTGGGATTGATCTCCCAGCCGCGCGAGGTGTTCATACGACGCCCCGGCAGCTCAAAATGCTCGTAGTAATAGGCCGGATGGAACGGCGTCTCTTTGTTCCACTCACGGCTAGGTGCTTTGACCCGGTGCGGGTAATACAGGTTGATTCCTACTTCATCGACCGTGTTATCCCGAATGATCGCCAGCTCTTCTTCCGTGTAATCCCACTTCACCTGATGCTGCGACAGCAGCGCCACCAGCTCCGCCGGATATTCGCCTTTTAATGCCGGATCGAGAAACACCCGGTTATAGAACAGATCGTACAGGTGTGCCGCTTTCACATCGTGCGCTGCACGAGATCGTGGATACGTCACTTCGGGATTGAGGATCACGCCGATCGAACCGCCATCCCGGTGATAGCCATGCTGCCGAAACCGCTGCACCACTTTCGCCGTCGCCAGATTCTTATGGTGATTCCACTGCATCCAGGTGTGCGTGTTCTGCTCATAAGGGTAGCGTAGCGCGTCCAGATAAACGCGCGTCTGCACCACAATCGGCTCATTGAAGGTAAACCAGCGCTTCACTTTTCCGGCATAACGGGCAAAAACCGCCTCGGCGTATAGCACAAACCACTCCACCACCTGCTTGGATGACCAGCCCTGATACTTCTCCAGCAGGCAGGCGGGCAGTTCGTAATGTTCAAGGCAGATCATCGGTTCGATCCCCTGCCGGTGCATCTCATCCAGCAGGTTATCGATATAGGTCGCATATTCCTCATCGACGATGCCTTTCTCATAGTCCAGCAGAAAGCGTGACCAGTTTATCGACGTACGATAGTGCGTCAGCCCCGCCAGTTTCATCAGCGCCACGTCTTCCCGATAACGATTAAAGAAATCCGTCGCTTTTGCCGGGCCGTAGCCGTTGTGCCAGACCTGACGATCCTGCTGATACCAGAGATCCAGATAGGAATCCTGCCCCGCCTTCTTGCCGCTCCACCCTTCCGTTTGCCATGCCGATGCCGCCGCGCCCAGAATAAAATCAGGTGGAATAGTCAGTGCAACCTTACTCATGCGTTACCTCTCTTCTCGTCCCTTTCAGGCTTTTTCCGCTGTAGCCTGCTTTTCCGCTTCCAACTGCGCCAGTTCGGCACGACGGGACGCGACTTTGACAAACGGCAGATAGATCAGCGTTGCCACAATGATGCACACGATCTGTGTAGCGACCGCCCCCATTGAGCCTGCCGTCGACAGCCAGGCGTTAATGATCGGTGGCGTCGTCCACGGCACCATCACCACCGCTTTGCCCGCAAACCCCATGCTGGTAGCGAAATAGCCGATCGTGCCCGTCACTAACGGTGTGATAATGAAGGGAATAGCCAGAATCGGGTTGAGCATAATCGGCATACCAAAAATCACCGGCTCATTAATATTGAACACGCACGGGCCGAAGGAGATTTTGGCAATCTCTTTCATCTCTTTACGCTTAGAGGCAATCATCACCGCCAGCAGCAGGCCAATCGTCAGGCCGGAACCACCGATGCTCATGTACACATCCCAGAACGGCATGGTGATAATGTTCGGTATCTCCTGCCCTTGTTCGAACGCGGTCATGTTGACGGCAATCGCCCCCAGCAGCAGCGGTTCACGAATCGGTTTAATCATCTGGTTGCCGTGGATACCGATTACCCAGAACAACTGGGCGACAAACATCAGCACCAGTAAACCGGGAAGGCTTTGCACCACAGATTCCAGTGGCTGCTGCACGACTTTATAAACAGCGTCATACAGATACATGCCCGTCACGCGGTGAAACACAAACCCAAAGGTGGCGATAGCGACAACCGTGATGATGGAAGGAAACAGCGCAGAAAAAGAAGCCGCGACGTTGGGCGGCACGCTGTCCGGCATTTTAATCCGCAGCCGATCGACGCTTTCCAGTTTGGTATACATTTCTACTGACAGGATGGCGATAAACATCCCCAGAAACAGGCTCTTCGTATCGGAGAACTGTTTCGCCAGTACGTCTTTCACCACCATCATCTGCCCGTTGACGGCCATTTCGATCGTGGTTGGCGTCACGGCAATAAAGCAAATCACCGCCAGCAGGCCGGGAAACAGCCCGCGTGAACCGTTAATCTTCCCGAGTTCGATACCAATCAGGAAGACGGCGCCGATAGTCAGAAAGCTGAGCGTGGCATAGTTAATGCCGCTCATAATCGGTTTAAGTTCCGCCAGAAACGAGAACATGGAAAAACTGGCCAGACCATTTTTCGGATCCAGCACCATGTTGGAAATCAGAACGGAAAACGCCCCGACGATAATGACCGGCATCAGCGTAATAAAGGATGCCTTAATCGCCATAATGTAACGCAGACTGTTAAATTTATTGGCAAAGGAGCCCAATGAATCAATCAGTTGGTCCTTAAATGACATAACACCACCTCTTTCATCATCATATTGTTATATCGCGTGTGACACGCGGGATGGCCGTTACGCGCAGGGTAAATGCAGGTACCGCGCTTTCGCGTTTGGCATACCAAAAATCAACCATAATGAATTATTTTTCTGTGACACGATTCTCACAAGGCAATATTGGAATTCCAATATGATGAAAATGTGACTTTTGGCATACCATAAATATTCGGCGGATCTAAAACCGATCCCTGACAGCAATAAGGAAACCTACGATGAAAGACACAGAGAACCTCCCTGCATTCGATATGGAACAAACCGTGATGGAGCTATTGATCAACGCGGGTGAAGCACGCTCAAACGCCATGATGGCGATTCAGGCCGCGCGTCAACGGGAATGGCAACAGGCTGACGATCTGCTTGCCGCGTCACAAGAAGCGGCTCGTGCGGCCCACCGCGTTCAAACACGGCTGATCGGTCTGGACGAAGGGGAAGGCAAAGTGCCCGTCAATCTGATCATGGTGCATGCACAGGATCATCTGATGACCGCCATGCTGTGCCGGGATTTAGCAGAAGAGATTGTCCTATTACGACGAGAAATGGCGACATCACAAAACTGACAAAAATCTGATTGAGAAACGAGCATCGGACGTTAAATCCAACAATGTGCCTGTGGTAATATGCCGTAACAGGGATGGATAGGCGCTTTCAGCCCGTCATCATACTCAATTAAGGTGCAGCCATGAAAACCATGCAGGAAGTGGCGAAACGTGCAGGGGTGTCTAAAGCGACCGTCTCCAGAGTGCTAAACGGCACCGGTCAGGTCAAGCAGGCAACACGCGATGCGGTATTTCGGGCAATGGACGAGCTTGGCTACCGCCCTAACTTTCTGGCTCGTTCACTGGCTCGTCGCACCTCAAACAGTATCGGTCTTGTTATCTCTAATTTCGACGGCCCTTACTTTGGCCGCCTGCTGCGCCGTGCTACGGATATCGCGGAAAGCCACGGCAAACACCTCATCGTGACCGATGGGCACGATACGCCGGAGGATGAGCAGCGAGCGGTGCAACTTCTGTGTGACAGGCAGTGTGATGCAATTATTCTCTATACCCGCTACATGTCCGAAGCGGATCTCATGACGCTGCTGAATACGCTGACCATTCCGATGATCGTGATGAATCGCGATCTGCCGCAGGCACGGGAGCGCTGCATTTTCTTCCGCCAGCAGCAGGCCGCGTTTGACGTGGTGAATTACCTGATCGAACAGGGTCACCGCGAGATCGCCTGCATCACCGCACCGATGCAAACGCCGACAGCACAGGCACGGCTCGCGGGCTATCAGCAGGCATTAACCACTCACCAGATCGCGTTTGAACCACAGCGGGTGGCGTATGGAACCAGCATGGTGGCCAGCGGCTATCAGGCCGCACGGCAGTTGCTGAACAGCGGCATGAGTTTTAGCGCGCTGTTTGCCAGCAACGATCACATGGCCATTGGCGCGATGAAAGCCCTGTACGAGGCGGGGAAAAAATTGCCGCAGGATGTCTCCGTCTTCGGCTTTGACGATGAACCCTGTGCGACCTACCTGCACCCGTCACTTTCCACCGTCTATATGCCGATTGAAGAGATGGCCGCCACGGCGATTACCCAAGTGCTGGATCTGATCGCGGGCAAAGACGTCAAACCGCTACAGCCCTTCACCGGTGAACTGAAACTGCGCGAATCGGTACAGAAAGGGCCGTACTATTCCCGCAGCGATCGCTGATCCCGTCATTCCCGCTGATATCGGCCTGCTCCCTGAGCAGGTCCGGCAGCTTTGAAACCAGAGACGCAACAGGCATACGCCCAGTGGTTTATTAAGACAGCTTACGTGATAGCAGGTAGGCCACCAGCATCACGGGCGGAATCACGGTCAATAGCCCGATAGCGCCAACCAGCCCGATACTTTCACCTACGTTGCCCAGTAACAGGGGCGCCAGTAAGAGTGCCAGCCCTACCGACTGAGTTGCTCCCGCTGCGATTTTTGACAGAAACTGCGGCGGTTGCTGCGTCGCAACCGATAATATTAACGGGAAAAAATTCCCCAGACAGGCTCCTAAAATCGCCAGACTCACCAGTGCGACGGTGACATGGGGAACCAGCCACAGAATAACCAAGCCGATTCCACCAACGATGATTGCCCCGATCAGCAGCGTGTTGATTTCATAGCGCAGCAGCAGGCGGCTCACCGCAATCCGCCCGACAATCGTGCCACCGAAGTAGGCAGACATCATCCCGACGCTGGTCGCAACCGTTACGGATAGCTGCTCTTCCAAAAACTGTGCGCCCCAAAAACCGATGCCCCACTCTGCTGAAATGCCGAGGAAAATCATGCCGAACATCAGGAACGCCACCAGCGGCAGACGGGGAGAACGCTCCGCAGGATTGCTGGTTGAGGTGGCGATATTGACAGGCACCCGCGATAGATTTTCGGGCGCAATAAAGAGAAGAGGCAGCAGCGCGATAATGGGCACGAACATCGCCATCCGCCATCCCCAGCCTGACTCTACCGCGAGGCTGACAAAGACCGGTCCGGCAAAGACCCCGATGGCGGCAAAAATACATCCTTCCGTGATAGCCACCCCGCTGTTTTCACCGTGATGACGTGCCAGCGATTCCTGAATGGCAATTTGCATGGCGCCCCCCGCCAGCCCCAACACCAACGACATGCTTAGCGTTGCCGATGACGGCATTGGCAGGGAAAAAATGGCAACCGCAATCGTCACCGCGAACGAGCTGGTGAGCAGGATACGTTTTGGCGATACCCTTTTTGAACAGTAGGTAACGATAAAGCCCGTCGCAAACATGCCAATGGCGTAAAGGCTAAAGTGCCAGCCAATCACGATTCTGGACAGCTGTAATTCATCACGCAGGAAAGGAGTGATAGAGCCCGGTACGGCCTGATGAAAACCGCACACCACTGACAACATATATAAATAGAACGTGTAATAGTCGCGCTTGAATTGGGGTTTAACCAGGCTCTGTTCCGTCATCTATTCATTTCCTTTAGGGGAGAATTACGGCTTACAAATATTTTTAATCACCAGGTGCTGAAGCAAAATAATGGTTTTGGCATCAATAATCTGGCCGTCATCAATCATTTGCAGCGCATCTTTAATCGGGATTTCCATGACCTTGATATCTTCGCCCTCTTCTGCGATACCGCCGCCTTCATTGATTCGCATCTCGTGCGTAAACGGCGCAATAAAGAAGTGTAGACGCTCGGTAACAGATCCGGGGCTCATGAATATTTCACCAATTTTTGTGACTTCATTGAGCTTATATCCGGTTTCCTCCTCTGCCTCTTTTCTGATGGCCTGTATCGGGTCACGTTCGTCCAACAGGCCTGCACACGCTTCAATAAGCTCATAATGATGGCCAATCAAAAAGGCTGGCAGACGAAACTGGCTGGTGAGAATGACCGTACGCGCATCCGGGTTGTAGAGCGCAATGGTCGCGCCGTGACCACGGTCATAGGCTTCACGAACCAGCCGCTGTTCCGTTCCGTTTGAACGTGTGTAAGTGATGTCGTATTTAGTGAGCTTTCCCCAGTCATTGGCTAATACCCAGCTGTCATTGACGACCGCCGTCGTGGCAGAGGGTGCATAAGTCGTGTTTTTCATAGGTAATTACCGTTTGCAATGGATTCAAGTTGGGATAACCAACGGGTTCGGTTTTCTACCGCGTTTTCGGCATCAATGACAAATAGCCGGCTATCTGGTTTTCCGAGAATAACTTTGTTATAGCTTGCGTAGAGTTCAGCCGCCTCTTCTGACCTGAGCCATTGAAGTGCCTGAGTGACCAGTGGACGGTGACGGGTCGTGGTAAAGCCTGCAAAGACTTCAGATTCAATGCCGATCGCATCTTGCGGTTCCACGAGTTGCAGCATGGGGCATTCCCGCTGCCGATTTGAGGCCGCTATTTTTACCGTCACGCCAGCCGCGATCTGCCCTTCTCCAGTCAACCGGGCGGGTTCCCACGCGGAAGGCGGCCTGATGCGCGCATTGCGATAAATATCAGAGAGGATCGCCCAGCCTTCAGGCTCACCGTAGAATTGCAGAATCGTCGCCAGAGCCAGAAACCCAGCGCCCGATACAGCGGGGTCAGGAAACGCAATCTTCCCCAGAAGCGCCGGTTGGGCAAGATCGACCCAGGATGCGATATCCACACCCGTTTCAGAGAGGACGGCGGGATCGACGACAAACGCGGTTGAAAAACCAGTGATGCGCATATATCCATCGGCGTCAGCGCCTGGCGCAAATAGCACCTCGCTTAAATCGAGGGTTCGCGAGGCGGTATCCGCCCACCCCAGAATCATATCCACCTGAGGAGCATGCTGCTCCTCAGCCAGCCTTGCCGTCAGCGCTGCCGTAGGCATTCTTTCAATGTGGATCGCCACATCCGGCATGTGATGCGCGAGAGCACGCAGATAATCGGCAAGCTCATAGGGTTCAAAAGAGCTATAGGCCTTGAGCGTGGCCGTTGAGCCGTCGCCCGTTGGGGCATGAATGAGAGTGGAGGTCATGTTGGTTCCTTTACCTCACGCGCTAAGCTTGCTGAGCATGACCGTCAGCTTGTCGTCTTTGAAATCAGGGATCGCCGCTGATGCGCCATACTTCAGCAACGCCGCTTCATCCAGTGCGCCCGTCATACCGAAGGTAAATACCCCCGCCGCCGCCGCAGACTGAATACCGGGGCCGGAATCCTCAAACGCTAATGCGTTTTCAGGCCCAACACCCAGCAGTCGCATCGCTTCCGCGTAGGGATAAGGATCGGGTTTGCTACGCGGCAGTTCCGCGCCGATAAGCAGATGATCGACAGACTCCAGTAAATGTAGTCCCTTCAACATCATAATGGCGCTTTCACGCGGCGCGTTGGTCACCACAGCGATCCCAATGTTTCTGTCCTGCGCCCACTCGAAGAGCTCAGTCACGCCCGGCCGGCCTTCCAGCGGCCCCGTAAGCTGCTTCCTGAACAGCGCTTCTTTACGCTCCCCCAGTTCATACCGGTGCTCGGGCGGTAAATTGGGGAAAAGATCGCGCGTGATGTGATCCATCGGCGCGCCCATGATTTTTTCGTTGTAATAGTCGATCGTGACGGACTGACCAAAGTCGGCCAGGAGTTCATTAAACGCGGCCAGATGCAACCGGTCTGTATCGAGCAATGTTCCATCCAGGTCAAACAACAATCCTGCGGTAGTTTTCATTCCAATCTCTCCCAGCTAAGCAACGATTTCAGGACGACATATCGTCCTGGATAACACGGTCAAGTAACGGTGAAAAACGGCTAATGGCTTCGGACGTGATCAGGCTGAAATCCGTCATGATGGCGCCATCTAACGCGTGTTGGCAGCGATCACGGCATAGCGCCTCACGCTGCGCGAGTTTTGGCACGATGACGGATAACAGAGACTCGGCTTTCTTAATATTGTCGGCCATCTGCTCACTGACCATGGCGGCATTCACCGCCTCATGGGAGGTATGCCAGCAATCGTAATCAGTCACCATTGCGACCATGTTGTAGCAAAGCTCCGCTTCGCGGCAGAGCTTTGGCTCTGGCATCGCCGTCATGCCAATGACTGTGCCCCCCATTTGGCGATGGAATGCGGATTCCGCTTTGGTTGAAAAGTGCGGCCCTTCCATCACGACATACAGCCCCTTTGCCAGATGTGGAATGGAGAGTTCGTCCAGTGCATCAACCAGCAGCGAGTGGTTATCCGTGCAAACCGGCTTCCCAAAAGGAACATGCGCCACCACCCCTGAACCGAAGAAGGTATTTACGCGGCGGTACGTCCGATCGATATATTGATCGATCGCGACAAACGTACCGGGAGGGGCTTCTTCGACCAGGCTGCCAACGGCGCTGAACGAGATCACCTGCGAAACCCCCAGCGCCTTGAGCGCGGCAATGTTGGCTCTGACGTTAATTTCCGAGGGCAGCAGCCTGTGGCCGATGCCATGACGATTCACGATCGCTACCGGCACCCCGGCTATCTCGCCAAGCGTGATGATGCCGGAAGGGTCGCCAAAGGAAGTCGTGACGTTGATGCGCTCAGGCGCCTCGATGATCGACAGAGAATCCATACCGCTGCCACAGATGATCCCAATACGGGGTGGCGTAGTCGTTCGTTGATCAGTCATTAATCGTTCCTCTTTCCCTGTTTAGTGGCGATTGAACAGCCGTGTTGACGAGCCGGTGGTATAGCTCAGAGAGCGCAGCAGGTTGCCCGCCTGAACCAAAGATCATTCCCTTCGCGATGTACTGCGTGTACCGCGGTTCATTGACTTTCAGCGCCCAGTCCACGGCGGGCATATATTGATAGCGAACGGTTGGATAAATGTGGTGTGCCAGATGATAGGCGTCGGACATCGGAAATATCAGATACCGCTGAATCGCACCGAACACGCCGGAAAAATCCGTGGCGCGGCCATGTTCATAGTCATGGGCAAGCCGGTAGCGGGTTGGGGTATAGGGCGTGTGCCAGCGGTGTTTTGAGAGCAGCGACCACCACGAAAACAGCGGATAAATGGAGAAAACAGGAACCACCCACCCGACAATCAATGCCGCAACGCCGCCCACCCACAGATACAGCGCTACCACGCTTATCGTCACGATGAGGCGCAGCAGTGCGGTCTGCTTCGAGGTATTTTCGCGAAACACATCGCGAAAGTTACCTTTGATGTTATTAGCCAGACCTTTAAGGCTAACCGGGTAGAACAAGGCTTTGATGAACTGACCACGGCTGATGCCGGGCACCATACCTGCGGCAATGACCCGCCGCAGATTCGGATCTTTACCCGGAACGTCCGCATTAGGGTGATGTTCAATGACGTGCGTAATAAAGCGCGAATCCATATCCCTTTTCAGCGTCGGGAACTGGAAAAACGTGTTGGACAGGAACCACTGTAGCTTCTTCGAAGGGCACAGCGCCACGTGCAGCGCATTGTGACCCAGCTCTTGTAGCGCTCTCATCCGTCCCGAGGTCACCACCGCCAGCAGCACGCCGGACAGCACGCTATAGTCTGTCCAGCGGAAGAACAGCACGGCGGCAAAAATCTCCAGCCAACAGTAGATAAACGGCAGCGGCGCGAAGAGCGTATCGAATCGCTTGTAGTAACTGATCTCATCTCTGTTGCCGGGGCTAAGTTTGAATTTCGGCAGGATCCGCTCACCGTCGCGATAATAAAGCTTGATCGCCAGCCGGAAAAACAGGCTTAACGCGATCAGTACCACCATCACATCGAAAACACGATCTTGGTTTAGCATGTGAAACCTCTCCATGGTATTGGCGAAATTAGCGGAAATAGGCGCGGTATACCGATGACAGATCCCCGAAAACAAACGGGTGAATAGCGCTCAGCCGCTCGTGCGTCTGATGGCCGTGAGAAACAGAGGCCATCTGCCAGCCGCAGGCGTGTGCGACATCGATATCATGGTCGGTATCACCGATCATCAGGGCGTCCGTTCCCGGATTGCCCAGTACCGAGTCTAGCTCCAGAGCAATACCCTGCTTGCCTTTAGCCTGAGTATTCGTGAGGCCAAACACATGATCGACCAGGTGATCGATGCCAGCGCTGGCTAGATTGTTCTGCAACGTCTCGTGCTGGCTGGCAGACAGCACGGAGATGCTCACGCCGGTACGTCGCAACATACTGATGATATCCACCGCCCCCTGATGGAGAGGACACTGGTTGATTTCGCTATTGAAAATACTCAGATACGTGTGGATCAAATCGTCGAATCGTCCGCTCTCGCAGTCGATCCCGACCGCCTGATAGAACGATTGGATCGGGAACCCAAAATGCTCGCGATATCTCTTTGCATCGAGAGGAGGCAGCGTTTGTAATTCCCTCACCGCATTTAGCCCCTTCACCGCCAGCGCCAGGTCATCGACCAGCGTGCCATTCCAGTCGAAAATAACGTGTTTAATCGCAGTGCTATCTTTCATCGTGATATTCCTTATCGTATGGCTCGGGCAATGACGCTGGATAATGAGGCTCTAACTATGGGGAAGCGATAGAGCGTGCGCTGCGCTTCTAGCAGGTTAGCGATCTTGAGGGTGGCAATCGCCACATCCCGATTGTGGAACGACGCGGCGTGAACCAGGCTGATATATGTCTCTTTCAGCTTATTTTTCAAGGCGGCTTTGGCGGCCTGCTGGCTCAGGCTTTCATCGCTTTTTTTGGCCTGCTGCCAGGAGATTTCCGTCGCCATCACTTGCACATTCAGCACCTGCTGGGCCGAGATCGTGCGCTGGAGGTACTCAGGCAGCGCGCTGTCCAGCGCTTCGGCTTGCAGGGCTGAAACACTCATCCCCTGGCTGTAGATGGGGTTGATGCTGCATAGCGCATCCCCCACGACCAGAAAGCCATCAGGCCATGACGGCATAAGGTCATAGCGGCGTCTCAGGCTGCACGGCATCTTGAACTGGTGAAACTCACTCAGCGGCTCCAGCTTGCTGACCTCATCATGGATGTCAGGCACCGGCAGCTCGGCAAGGAATCGCATAAAGTCATGCTCATTGGGCTTGGGCGATGCGCCGAACCAGCCTCCGGCAGTGACGATATACTTGTCTCCCTCAATGGGGCTGATAACGCCCATACTGCGTTTTGTCGGCAGATTGGGCGTCACCAGCAGCACTTTCCAGCCGGTCTGACGCGTTGTGTCTTTCTTATAGACGCGCGATACATAGCCGAGCTGATTCTCGACCTCTTCACGCTGAACCTCGCCGTAGCCTAGCTGCTTCAGCCATGCCGCAGCCTTTGAGTTTCTGCCAGAGGCATCTACTACCAGATCGGCCTCCAGTGTTTCCTCCACTTGCCCGACGCTCGCGACAAGCCCTCGAACGGTTCCGTCATCATGAATAAGGTGTTTAACCCGATAGCCATCCTTAATCTCGATATTCGGTACACGTCTGGCCGATTGTCGCAGGACATGCTCAAGCAGCGTTCTTGAGCAGTAGTGCGCGGTAATACCGGTAGGCCAGCGCTGCTTCCAGCCGACGCCGGCATAGCATTTCACGCCATGAGACAGATCGATCTCTTCAGCCCCGAAGTGCAGCAGTTCGTTCTTAAAACCGGGATAGAAATTCTCGATAATCTGGACGCCGCGGTTTAATAGCAGGTGCACATGATGTTCCTGCGGCACCGTCCGACGCGTGCAGGGTTCATCACTAAACGTATCCAAATCGAGCAGCACAACGTCCTTGAAGTGTCTGGCAAGCGAACGGGCGACCAGACAGCCAGCAATGCTGGCGCCAATGACGATAGCCTTGCCTGTAGCGTTTTTTAATGTCGTCATGACAGAACCTCCTCCGTATGTTCAGGCTGAAAGCTATTGAGTACCGCTGCGATAACCGCGATGTCAGCCTGTCGGATATCCGGGTGAACAGGTAAGGTGGTGATGCTCGCCAGCATCCGTTCGGCATTCGGGCACGGCGTGGCTTTGTCACGTAAAACGGGATACTGGTACAGCGCCTTACAGTTATACAGGGCGATATCCGAGGGGATGCCGGCATGAGACTGATGTTCAAGTAAAGCGGCATTACTGCCCGTCAGCGATCGCACGAGCAGTTTGGTGCCAGCGGGCTCGCCGCCAGAGATAATCGGTAACGGTTCAAGGTGCGGGTTGGTCAACAATTTGCCGAGCGTCTGCATAGTAGACAGACGATGCTGCACATCCTGTTCCAGTCGATGGAGTCGCGCCAGCCCCAGCGCGGCCTGTAAACCGCTGAGAGAGAAATTCAATACCGGATTGCGGGACGCGGTGAAATCACAGTGCGTGAACTGCTTTGCCTTCAGCGCCAGCTCGGCGTTATCCGTCAGCACCGCCCCACCCTCGCCGGTGACCAGCGTTTTGCTGTGGTGCGTGGAAAACGTCGCCATATCGGCGTATTTCCAGAGGAATTCGCCATCCAGTTTGGCCTTGTGCGCCAGTGCGATATCCAGCAGGTAATACAGGCCTTTCGCACGTGCAAACGCGGCCACGCGTTTAGCATCAACCGGATATCCCCACATCGGGATATCAATAATCGCTCTGGTTTTGCCGTCGATCATGCGTTCTGCCATAGCCAAATCGATGGTGAAATCATCCGGGCTGATATCGCAAAATACCGGTTCAACGCGCATAAACGTGAGGGCATACACCGTACACAAGGGGCATGTCGGCGTTAACAGCACCTTGTCGCCCGGCTTGAGGCCAAAGGCAGACAGCGCGACAACGAGCGAGCCATATCCCGATGACGTGGCAATAGCATGCCCGGCATTAAAATGCGTTTTTAGCTGCTGTTCGTATTGGCGAACGGTTTCGGATCGTCCCCCGATGCCGCTGTTCAACGCGGCCAGCACAAACGCTTCTTCGCGGGTTCCGACAGGATAAAAGCTGTCTTTGATGGCGTGGGCGTCAGCCCCTGCGGCCACAGAAACAGAAGGAGATAGCGACTGACTGGCAGGGTGTTGGCTATCAGCATCCATTCGATAGCCCGCCGCACGATGCGCCGCATTTCTTGCCATCAGCGCCTGTAAACGAAGCCGCCCGACAGCACATTGGATACCACTGATTTTGTGGTTAACACCGATATGTATCCCATCCAGATCGGAGAATTGAGAATAGCTTTTCGCTCGGCGTCCCCATTCACGATGGCGGAAAAGCACGGCTCCGCCTTCGCCGGTGGAAATCGCGGAACCCCCTTCTCGCAAGGACAAAAGCCCGATGTCGAACCCCTCAGCGATCTGCCGATGGTCGAGCATCGTGTCAATAGACGCGGTTAACTCAACAATCGTGACAAGTTGCCTCGCGCGGCTCATCTCAATAATGTGGGCGATATCCTGACGATACAGAAAAGAGGAGGAAACCAGCACCGCTCTGGTTCTCTCACTGAAATGCTGCTCGAACGAAGCCAACTGTACGCGCAGCGTGCCAGGCTCATAGTCTGCGGCCACGGGTATCAACCCCGCATGCACCAAAGGCGACGTGACCCATGCCGGGACATCCGGCCCCACGATAACCTCATCGCCGGGCCGGAAATCGAGAGCACCGAGCATCACGCTGACGCCCCCGGTATCAGACGACGTCCCGACACATGCCGCAAACCCAGCCCAGTCTGCCAACTCGGATTCGAAGCGCGCGACCGTGGCAAGGGAGGTCTCCATATCCCCCGCCGCCACGGCAATAACGGCATCCAGCTCACGCTTTCTAGCCTGTACAGGATCGTGGAGATCGTTTGCAAAGATCGCGTCGTCCATGACCTCTTCCTTAGGCATTAAAATTGTCGTTCACGACACTGACGATGTAATCGATATCGCTATCGTTGAGCCCTTCATGGCAGGGAACGGTGAAGATGGTTTCAATGATGTGTTCCGCATTGGGACAAGGTTCTGCGTATGGCGTAAAAGCCGGTTCGCGATAAAGCGGCTTGTATTTGTATCGGGTGGTGTCGGACATCACGCCCTGAGAAAACATTCGGTTACCTTGCTCAACGCTCGCGCCGTTGAGGTTGTGGTAGACCATGGAATAACCATTGATCTCCGCGCCCTGATAGCGAGGAAATTCCTGTATTGTCGGGATAGCCGACAGCGCCTGCCGCACTTTTTGCACGCGCTCGCGGCGATCCGCAATTTTGCGATCGAGTTTCTTTAACTGATTGATACCCAGCGCAGCGCACAGCGGCGACAATTTGAAGTTGGTGCCAATGTCTTCACCCAAGATGTAACCGTTGTTCCTGCTGGATGCTTTGAGCCCGTGGTGCTGCCATCTGAGCATCCGCTCATAGACATCATCATCATTGGTCAGACAGAAGCCGCCCTCGCCCGTGCTCATCAGCTTACGTTCATGAGTAGAGAAACAGGAAACATCACCAAACGTCCCCAGATATTGCCCGTCAGAGGTGGTACCAAACGCGTGAGCACAGTCCTCAATCAGCCGAATGCCTTGCGTCTTGCAAAAATCCACCACGGCACGCATTTCAATCGGGTAACCCCACATCGGGACAACAATCAATGCCTTGATCGGCTGTTCCTGCACAAGTTTGCGCAAGTGATCGAGATCCGGCGAAAAAGACAGGGGTGAAACATCGCAGAAAACCGGGACGCAGCCTGTCGTGATAATCGGCAGGATCGTCATAATCGGTGCGGTAGGTGGCAGCGCAATACGATCGCCTGGCTGCAAACCCAGCCCCCGAATCGCCAATTCAATCGCCACGGTGCCATTGCAACACGGTAACGCTTTGGTCGTGCCAAAATATCTGGCGAGCGCGTGTTCGTATTCCGTCAATATAGGGGATTTACCCGAAAAACTCGTGGTATTAAACGCGGAAAGTACGGCGTCATAATCGCTTTGGTCGAAATTGATATGAAGATTCTGATACGTTTTTTCGGTCATAAGATAATCCCTTAACGTTAACCTGAGCTTAATAATTAACCGCTAACACGCGTTTGCACTGTTCTTCGATAGCATCCATGCAGCGATAGGTTTCAATCAGCGTTGACAACGCCGTCTTGGAATCCCGGTCACCTGACTGAATAGCATTGATAAAATCGAGAATCTCACCCGTATATCCCGCTCTCGAATACCCCGAGGACAGCGGGCTGACGGCCCAGGTGTCACACCAGCGTTTGCGTTCACCTTTCAGATACGTTTTGTCCATATCCGCAACGCTAATCGTACTCAGTGATGTGCTCTTAATATGAAGCCGGTCATCGGCTAATACGTCTAAATCAAAAGTGAAGTGTGGCGAGGTATTACTGGTAATGAGCGTACCATGAGCGCCATTCACAAACTCAAGCAATACGCTAAATATAATATTTCCGTCGCTGCTATTATCCGCCACCGATAATTTCTTAACCGAGCCGCAGAGATGTATCAGGAGGTCGAGGCCGTGAATAGTCTGTGCATGCAAAAAGGATTTTAACACGCTGTTATAATCCCAGAGTACAGAGACCGGCTTATTAGCCATTTGCCGTAAACTGATCATCTGTATTTTATCGTTATAGATTTGTTTAATACGTTCAGTTACATCTGCAAAACGAAAGTTCATGCCGGAACCGGTAATCACGCCTTTTCGCTTCGCCATTTCAGCAAGGCGAATAACATCTTCAGAACTCGCCGCTACGGGTTTTTCTAATAAGACGGGGATACCCCGTTCTATCGCATCATAGGCGATCCGATAATGCGCTGAGGGATAACACGCCACGATGACCGCATCGAGTTCGCATTTATCCATCATGTCACAATGATTACTGAATATTTTTGCTTCATCAAATTTAAACAGGGTCGCCGCCTCCAGACACTTTGCCGGATCAGTATCGCAAATCGCAGCAATTTCCACGCCAAATAATGCATTACACGCGGGTATAAGATTTTCACGAGCTTGTGCACCAAATCCAACGAATCCGATTTTCATAATACCTCCATTTTTTCTCTCAGTATTAAAAGCGATGGGAGCTGCGTGTAATCTTCAAGCCTGTCAATGCTTATCCACTGTAGATTTGTCGCCTCTTGCTCATTGATAACCAGCGGTACATGCCTGTCAGCCTGTAGCAAAAAACGAATATCATAGTGGTAATGTTCAGGCTCTTTGGGGTTGGCGGGAATGAGGTGAATATCGATATCCAATATCTCGTTAGAGACAACATTAACGTCTGCTATGCCTGTCTCTTCCTGTGTTTCTCGTAATACAGTATCGATAATATCGGCATTACCATCACAGTGACCACCAGGTGGTAACCACATATTCAGTTTTTTATGTCTTAAAAGAAGGGTGTGTTGTCTTTCGTTATCCACAATAAAAGCCGTTCCCGTAACATGGCCTTCTAATGTGGATCGTTCAAAGGGGTGGGACGTCGCATCAATAAAATATTGCAGACGTTTAGCATTCACATCATCTCTATCTGTTGTGATAGGAAACCTATAGCTGATGTCAGCATTAAGTTTCAGGATTACACTTCTGCCATCTTGCACGTTTATTCCCTCAAGCGTCTTATGACATATAACGTATTATTTATCCGCGAGTTTCATAAAATCCCGCATCAGTCTTTCCATATCACTGACTACTTCGTTATTACATAAAAACCGCAAGGCACATCAGATAGATTTATTATAATTAAACCAATAATTAGACAGCTAATTTAAAAAACACGTAACTCAATAAAACCAATGACATCACAAAGGCTAAAACTTATCGTCTTAATTAAATAAATAGGATGCATATTAAATATATAGACCTGTTATATGAAAAATATAAGACAGGCTATACGCTCACTGTTACTCGCTTATTAATATGTGAGTAAAATATCAGAAAACAATCTATACACAATGGCGTTGCAACTTATTTTCACCATAAGAAAACATAAAAAATACTAATTTAATGATTTTCATTAACATTTTTGCAAAAAAAATTTGTAACCGCTTACCCCGTACGAACAGTACGCACGGGGTTGCCGCTTTAGCCATGCTCAATCAACATCACCGCGCTCGTATCCGCTTCCAGCGCGTCAAACAGATGCGGGACATCGGCAGAATAGCTGATGTAATCCCCCGCGCTCAGTTCAATGGGCTGGGCAACAGGCCCAATTCTGGCGCGGCCACGGCTCAGGATCACGTGTTCAATCGTCCCTGGTCTATGCGGTTGAGAGATTCTGGTTTCCCCCGGCTGTACATTAAGCCGATAAATATCACGCTGCGCGCCTGCCGGACACGCAGCCAGCAGCGTCGCGGCATAGTTTGCCTGCTCCGAATAGGTTGCTGCACCTTCGTTAGCTCGAATCACCTGCACGTGTTGGCGAGATTGGCCAATCAGCTGGCTGACCTGTACATCAAGCGCCATCGCCAACGCCCAGAGCGTTTCCAGACTCGGGTTGCCAATCCCGGCTTCCAGCTGTGAAAGCGTTGATTTTGCCAGCCCTGCACGCTTTGCCAGCTCGGTAACTGACAGATTTAGCCGCTCACGTTCACGCCGAATCGCAGCGGACAGCCGCGCGATGGGCGTGGTTTCCTGCACGCCCTTTTCCTGATTATCGATCGTCATAGCGTTCACCATAATGTCCGTTTGTTCGACTTGACGAACAAACGCTTTGTGTTCATTATTTTGTCCTGTTGTTCATTATAAAAAATCTTGTTCGCTATAGCAGCACACATTTCACACTAACAGGCAGGAAAAAAAGATGGCACCCCAGATGCGCGGCACGATAGAAATGGCTATCGCGATGATCATTTCCGGTACGGTTGGCTGGTTCGTTTTGACGGCAGGACAGCCCGCCATGACGGTGGTCTTCTGGCGCTGCGCGTTCGGCGCATTGACGATGCTGATCGTCTGCGGGCTATTGGGCTTGTTGCGACGGGGCGTCATTAACAGGAAGCAGACTGGCATTGCCCTACTCGGCGGTCTGGCGCTGGTGTTCAACTGGACGCTGCTATTTGGCGCTTATGCACATGCGTCTATCGCCGTCGCCACCGTGGTGTATCACACGCAGCCCTTTATGTTGGTGGGGCTAGGCGCGATCTTTTTCAGGGAAACGCTGACCCTCAATAAAATCTGTTGGCTACTGTGTGCCTTTGGCGGCATCGTTCTGATCGTCGGCGCCCAAGCGGGAACCGGTAGCGATGACAGAAGCTATCTCTCAGGCGTGCTGATGGCACTGGGTGCCGCGTTTTTCTACGCCGTGGCGGCCGCGATAACAAAAAAGCTGTCGGGAATTCCGCCGCACGTGCTCGTACTGCTCCAACTGCTCGTTGGCGTTGTTGTTCTTGCTCCCTTCGCGGTAATGCCTGTTGCACCGATGGCTTCACAGTGGGGAATCCTGGTGGCGATTGGCGTGATTCATACCGGGCTGATGTCGACGCTGTTATATAGCGCGATCCAGAAAATCCCGACCGCGCTGGTTGGGGCACTCTCATTCATCTATCCCGTCATGGCGGCGCTGGTCGACTGGGCAGCGTTTGGACATCGACTGGATGCCATGCAGCTTGCTGGCGCCGTCGCGATTCTGCTGTCTGCCGCCGGAATGACGTTCGGCTGGCACATCAGGTTCAGGGGACAAGCAAATCGCTTTCCCCTGATACCACCGAATAAAAACGATTAAAGCGCTTCCAGCGCCAGCAACTCTTCCAGCGTCTGACGACGGCGAATCAGACGCGGTTCGCCATTTTCAAACAGCACTTCCGGCAGCAGCGGACGGCTGTTGTAGTTAGAGGACATCGATGCGCCGTACGCGCCAGTGTCATGGAAGACCAGATAGTCGCCCACCTGCGCATCCGGCAGCGGGAATGTTTCCACGCCGCCGCCCGCCTGCTGGGTAAACACATCGCCGGATTCACACAGCGGCCCGGCAATCACGCTATCGCGCAGCGTGGACTGGCTGATATCGCGGCCATCGCCCGGCAGCAGAGAAACATGGTGATAGCTGCCGTACATCGCCGGACGCATCAGATCGTTAAACCCGGCATCAACCAGCACAAAGTGGCGACTCCCCATGGATTTGACCGCCCGTACTTCCGCGACCAACACGCCGGATTCCGCGACCAGAAAACGTCCAGGCTCGATTTCCAGCGTCACCGGATGGCCAAGATGCGCGGCAATTTTCTCACGCGCCGCATTCCACAGTCCGTAATAGTGTTCGGTATCAATCGCTTCTTCGCCGTGGCGATACGGAATCGACAGCCCGCCGCCCGCGGAAATCGCCTCGATATCCTGCCCCAGCTCAACAACCTGACGCACCATCGCCTCGCACACCTGTTCCAGATGGCCGTAATCCACACCGGAACCAATATGCATGTGGATGCCCACCAGCTTCAGCTGGTAGCGCTGAATGTGTGCCAGCGCCAGCGGCAAATCGCCGTACCAGATACCGTGCTTGCTGTTCTCGCCGCCGGTATTGGTTTTCTGGCTATGACCATGTCCAAAGCCCGGATTCACGCGCAGCCATACCGGATGCCCCGGCGACTGCTGACCCAGCTGTTCCAGCATATCGACCGAACCGGCGTTCACCGGAATATTCAGTTCAGCAACGCGCTGTAGCGTCGGGCGATCCAGCAGATCGGCAGTAAACACGATCTCATGTGCCTCGGTGCCCGGTACAAAGCCTGCAATCAGCGCACGCTCGATCTCACCCAGCGATACCGAATCAACTTTTACACCCTGCTCACGCATCAGACGCAAAATGTGCGTGTTGGAACACGCCTTCTGCGCAAAGCGGATCGTGTCGAACTGACGCAGTTGGGCAATGCGGTTAACGATAGTCTGCGCGTCATAGGCCCAAACCGGGCAACCAAAGCGGGCAGGCAGTTCACGCAGGCTTTGCGCATTCAATGCATGTGTTACGTCATTCAGATCGTGAGGCATAAAAGTTACCGATTTACAGGGTTAAACGTGGTTGAGAAACACTATAAAAATACCCCAACGGGTAAACAAATATCGTTTTAAGCAGACTCTATTCATTTTTGATATGGTTTATAAGAATGATGGTTTATAAAAATAAATGAAGGAGGCGACATGGCAGCAGTATCCTTACGGCACATCGAGATTTTCCATGCGGTCATGACGACCGGGAATCTGACGGAAGCGGCAGCGCTGCTGAACACCTCGCAGCCGACCGTCAGCCGTGAGCTGGCACGCTTCGAAAAGCTGATTCAGATGACGCTGTTCGAGCGGCTGCGCGGCAGGCTTTACCCCACCGCGCAGGGGCTACAGCTGTTTGAAGAAGTGCAACGCTCGTATTATGGGCTGGATCGGATTATCAACGCCGCCAGCGATATTCGCCGTTTTCAGCAGGCGCAGCTTTCCGTTGCCTGTCTGCCCGTGTTCTCGCAGTCGCTACTACCAGACGTCTGTAAGCCGCTGCTGGCGCGCTACCCGCGGCTTAATCTGCACATCATTCCGCAGGAATCACCGCTGCTGGAAGAGTGGCTGTCCGCCCAGCGCCACGATTTAGGCTTAACGGAAAACAGCCTCACGCCAGCCGGTACAGAGCGGCAAACGCTGATGTTACTTAATGAAGTGTGCGTACTGCCTGCCGGGCATCCGCTGGCGCAAAAAGCGGTGCTCACGCCGCAGGATTTTGCCGATGAGCCCTTTATCAGCCTGTCGAGCGCCGACAGCTATCGCCAACTGCTGGACAAGCTGTTTCAGGAACAGGGCGTGTCGCGCCGGATGGTGCTGGAAACCCACAGCGCGGCATCGGTGTGTGCCATGGTGCGGGCAGGCGTCGGGCTGTCCATCGTCAACCCGCTCACCGCATTGGATTATGCCGCCTCTGGCGTGGTCGTGCGGCCTTTCAGCATCGACGTGCCCTTTACGGTCAGCCTGATTCGTCCGCTGCACCGCCCTGCATCGGCGCTGGTCGACACCGTGATTGAGCAACTCAGACAGTACGCTGCCGGCGTGCCTTCACGTCTGGAACAGGTTCTGCGGCGCTAGCGTGCCGTCTGGGTCGTTAGCCCCGTCACTGCGCCGATGGCTGTGCCAGCGCCCGCCAGCGAGGGTCGTGAGCAAACCAGTCCACCAGAAAATCCAGCAGAGTACGCAGCGCGGCAGGCATCTGGCGGCGCGAGGTGTAAATGCCATAAATCCCCATCGCCTGCGGACGGTATTCCGGCAACAGCGCCACCAGCTGTCCGCTGGCGAGATAAGGTGTCACAGAATAGCGCGGTTGCAGCGCAATCCCAGCCCCTTCCAGCGCGCCCGCCAGCAGCACCAGCGATTCATTGCCGCTCAGATTACCGCTAACCGGAATCGTAAATTTTTCATCGCCGCGGGAAAAATGCCACAGGCTTTTGCCGAAATAGGTATAAGTCAGGCAGTTGTGAATCGAGAGATCGGTCAACTGTCTCGGAATACCGTGTTCATTCAAATAAGAAGGCGATGCACACAGCACCGACTCACAGCGTGCCAACGGTCGGGCAATCAGATTGGGATCCAGTTCGTTGGTGATGCGCAACGCCAGATCGATACGCTCCTCGACCAGATTCACCGCGCGGTTATTCATTTGCAGATCGATAGCGACCCGAGGATGGTGCCGCAGGAAAGCCGTGATCGCCATGCCGAGCGCACTCTGCGCCAGCGACTGCGAACAGCTAAGACGCAGCAAACCGCTTAACGTGGCATCGTCGGTCTCGGCCTCGACGCGCATATCCGCCGTCAGCGCCAGCATCTCCCGACAGCGCGCCAGCGTTTTTTCCCCGGCATCGGTCAGGCTCAGCTTGCGCGTCGTGCGGTGCAGTAACCGCGCCCCTGCCCACGCTTCCATCTCCGCCAGATAGCGCGTCACCATCGCCCGGGACATGTCCAGCGTCTCTGCCGCCGCGATCATGCTGCCGCGGTCTATAATAGTCACGAACACTTCTGCTGCCGTAATGCGATCCATAGATTAGTCCGTTCTATGCAACAAACAATTGCCAGTTTTGCGGTTTTTCGTACGATTAATGCAACATAACATGAACCCACTTTCTGTCATACCTGTGGAGTATCACCATGTCTAAATCTATCGCTTTTACCGTATCTTTACTCGCTGCCTCGCTGGGTCTGGCTTCTGCTGCTAACGCCGCCGAGTTAAAAATTGACGTGTTTAACCCTGGTGAAGCTAGCGTATTCCCTGTTTCTTCCGAAATTATCAGCGGCGATAAAGAAGTCGTCCTGATCGATGCGCAGTTCCAGCGTAACGATGCCCAAACGCTGGTTGATCGCATCAAAGCCACCGGAAAAAAACTGACCACCGTTTATATCAGCCATTCCGACCCTGACTACTACTTCGGTCTGGACGTGATCAAAGCCGCCTTCCCGGACGCGAAAATCATTGCTACTCAGGCCACTATCGACGCGATCAACGCCAGCAAAGACGGCAAAGTGGCGCACTGGGGCCCGGTTCTGAAAGAAAACGCGCCGAAAGAGATCGTGGTTCCTCAGCCGCTGGAAGGCGATAGCTTTACCGTTGACGGCAAAAAACTGGAAGTGAAAGGACTGAAAGGGCCAACGCCGGACCGTACTTACGTCTGGATCCCTTCACTGAAAGCCGTTGTGGGTGGTATTCCGGTGTCTGCCAACATCCACGTCTGGATTGCCGATACCCAAACGCCTGAGTCTCGCGTTCACTGGCGTGACACGCTGAAATCCATTGAAGCGCTGAAGCCGACCATCGTTGTACCGGGTCACTTTATCGCGCCAACAGATTACACCTTGAAAAACGTGACGTTCACGCTGCAATATCTGGAGACGCTGGAGAAAGAGCTGGCAAAAACCAAAGACTCTGCCGAGCTGATCGCTGCAATGAAAAAACACTACCCGACGCTGAAAGAAGAATCGGGTCTTGAGCTGAGCGCCAAGGTCCTGAAAGGTGAAATGAAGTGGCCACAGTAAGACTGCATTACATTTATGATCCACTGTGCGGCTGGTGCTACGGCGCCGCCCCACTCGCGCTGGCAGCGCAGGAGATTGACGGGCTGGATCTGATCCTCCACGGCGGCGGTATGATGACGGGCAGCAATAGCCGCACCATCACCCCCGAGTGGCACGATTATGTGATTCCCCACGATCGCCGTATTGCGCAAATGACCGGGCAGACCTTCGGGGAAAACTATTACGAAGGGCTGCTGCGCGACACCAGCGTCGTGTTGGATTCTGCGCCACCGACAGCTGCCGTACTCGCTGCGGAAGCGATGGATGACAAAGGCATGGTGATGCTGTACCAGATTGAGCGGGCGCACTACGTTTCCGGGCTCAAGATCGCCGATGCTGCCGTGCTGCGTCAGTGTGCGGAAGAAATCGGCCTGGATGGCGACGCCTTCAGCACCGAGTTCGCCTTTATTCAGGCAGAAACGCTGTCAAAACACATCAGCGCCAGCCGGGAATTACTGGCGAAAGTACGTGGACAAGGTTTCCCCACGTTTGCGCTGGAAGATGGCAACGGGAATTTCCAGCAAATTCCGGCAGCAAACTACCTCGGTCAGGTAGATGCATGGCGCAAGGTGCTGACACAGATGGTCAACCACGCCACCGCATAACGTTCTCATCACCCTTCCCAGGGAGCACGCTACGGCCTGTTCCCTTTTTTCATTCCCGATGCCGTCTGTATCTCATCCCTTTAAACCGCTAAAGTAGCTCCTTCGTGATAAATCAGCGAGCTACCGCGCTTATTCATCAATCCCGTTGAGAAGGAAGCAACATGAACGAACAGTGGTCTGTTTTTGAAACATGGTTGGAAGCACACTGGCCTGAAGGACGCAAAGCGCTCAATCCCCCCGCCACGGAACAAGAGATCGAGGCGCTTGAACACGCGCTTGGCACCTCTCTGCCCGAGGACTATAAAGCCTGCCTGCGTATTCACAACGGGCAAGATACCTACTCCGGCAGCATTTTTGAGAACACAGAATTCTTATCCACACATGCGGTACTGGAACAATGGGAAATCTGGCAGTCGCTGCTTAGTGAAGGGCAATTTGAGGGCATCGAGTCCAGCCCGGAAGACGGCATCAAGGCCGACTGGTGGAATGCAAAGTGGATCCCCTTCACCCACAACGGCGGCGGCGATCACTACTGTCTCGATCTCGATCCGGCTACCGGAGGCCAGCACGGCCAGATTATTACCATGTGGCACGACATGGACGAGAGAGAGAAACTGTCTTCCTCATTCGCAGACTGGTTCCAGAGCTATGTCTCCGACGTGATTGCCGGAAAGTACGTTTACTCTGATGAATACGGCGGGCTGACACCGATTGATGAGCTATGAATGCGCAAAGCAATCAATAACGGGAGCGATTTACCATGAAATTAAGCCACAGCTTTAGCAGTGCATTAAGAACGTTTGCCTATTTCATGGCCAGCGGCACGCAAAATACGCTTGAAGGCATTGATTACCTTTCACTCTACGGTGAAGAGCCCAGTGCGTTTGAACAGGTCTTCGCTATCTACGCCAATGTGCTAGAGCTGGATGAAGACGGCAACGTACTGAACGCCAAATATGCCGAAAAACGAGCCACAGACTATTTACGACAATACTGCGACCCCAGTTTCACCGTCGAACCGCCTTATGAAGACTGGGAAGTCGAATTGCATTAATGATCTACAACGTGAATTAACGAACACCGAGCAGTCGGTCAGCGTGCGAGCGCTTCTCTATGTTATAGTGAACTCTATCTCCCTGCGAAGAACCCGAGACAATAAGGGTGACAGGGATGCTGACAACGCTCAAACCAGACAACACCGCCAGACACACGAAACGATAACTGACAAATCATGACCGACGTAAAATCAGGTACACGCAACACGGTATCCACCGACTCTCGCGCTTCTCGCCTTAACCGCTTCTCCATCGCGCCGATGCTCGATAGTACGCATACAGCATATTAAACAATAAGATACATTAATCACGGGGTGCTATTGGGGTGCCCGACGTTATGTATTGGAAATAATTCATCATTGAATACTGGTTAAGCATACAGTATAAATACCTCACCAACTTAACTGAGGTATCCCGCAATGTTTGTTGAACTAGTCTACGATAAGCGCAACGTTTCCAGTATCCGCAATGCTCACTCGCTAATTGAAGGCGAGCTAACAAAGCGAGTTCACAGAGTCTTTCCAGATGCCGCAGTGAAAGCAAAAGCGATGCAGGCGAACGGCATCAATACCGACGCAAGCAAATCTGATAAAGCGATCATTGCTCGCGTTGTAGAAGAAATGTTCGATGAGTCCAATGATTGGCTGATTCTCGATTGATACGATACCCAGATACTGGGTATCTGTCGTTTTTTGCGTAATCAAATCGCAATCAGTGTTGCTGACGTGTCGTAAAAATACAGCGTGCCAGATGCGATGATTTCTATCCTGATGTTTGTTACAGAGCCGACAATTCCGGCGTTGTACGGAATCGTTATCCATCGCGCAGAGTTACCCCACGCGATTCTGATCGGCGTCGATGAGTTGAGCGGCGGCGATAGTGCGTTTTGTACTGTGCCGTCCGGTAACTCTGTTACCCACGTAATATTATCTGCACGCAGTTGAACAGGTTGTGCGTTTCCGCTGCGTGTCACAATGATATTGCTCGATGTGAATTGCCCAAACGAGGCCGCATCAATAACCGGGATACTGATTTCCATCATCCAATATTTTTGCGCCGAAACAGTCATCCCAGACCAGCGTTTAACAGAATTATCAGCATCAAAAATAGGTGAGTCGGCAATATCAACGGGTTCAGTTGGGAACAATTTTTTGAACACGCCGCCGTCATTGATCCACGCGGCGGCCACGCGTTTAATCGTCCCAGCATCGTTAATGTCGAGACGTTTAACGGGGGAAAACGAGCCCCCGGATTCACGAAATATTGGCATTTAACCCCTCGCTAAACCTGATACCAGATATGGCCCTGAGCGTATCCGCTGGCGCTGGATGGCGGTTCACTCGTCGATATCGTGTATCCCACCCCTATGTTATCGCGCGCTGTCGGTTTGTCAGGTACGTCCAGCAGATTCTGGGATTTCTCCAGATAGTCTCCGCCCGATTTCCCCCACGCACTAAACACGATAGGATTCGCGCCCACGTCAACGCAGTAGCGGTGATACACCTCGGTCGTGTTATACGGGTAGAACGTCTGGCGAATGCCTGCGTCGGTCGTTCTGATGACGTCCAGCATGCCAGCAAGTGCGACGGGATAATTCCGCGCTAACGTCGCATTGCTCGTTAACGACTGAAATTTACGACCAGGTGATATGACGGTATTCAGGTTATCAATCCCGATTGATGCGCTGGCTTGCGGAACAGCACCAACTTCAGCAGCCGTGAGCCCGTCTTTTGTTGCCAGCGCCGCCAGCCCTAGATTGCTCCGCGCTGCGGCCTGATCTGTCGCGCCAGCGGTGGCAATCTCAGATAGATTGTTATCGATCTGCAAGTAAACTTCAGGCAAGACTTCTTCAGTCGCAGTGATTGTTATCGAATCAGTAACGCCTGAGCTGGCACCTGTGAGCGTGAGCGTTGCCGTTCCACCAGAGCTGATCGTTAATATGCCGTCAACTGATAGCGTAGCTATTGTCGAATCAGACGATGATGCCTGCACCGATTCAGTGTAGTTGGGCGGGCTGTACGTGATCGGTACGGCGTACGTTCTGTCAGCAATCAGATTTGGCGGAGCATTGCCGATATCGATATTAGTCAGGAAAATATGCTGTGTTATCGTTGCGGTAGAGGCTAACCCGGTTGATACACTGGCGATTACGCTCTGAGTGCCGCTGACGCCGCTGTTTGCTGTGTACAGGCCGTTACTATCGACGCTACCTAGCGCAGGATCGGTTACGCTCCATGTAACGGGGTAATCAGCGGCAACACCAGCAGGTAAAACAGTTGCAGCCAACTGCTGCTGTCCACCAGCGTTTACTGTGCTGCTTGACGGGGAAATGATAATCGCGGACGGCACATCCGGTTTATCGGTGCTGACGCCCTGGATGTAGAAAACAGTAAATATCGTGCTGCTATCACCTCTGTTACTGGTGTAATCAAAGTTTATAGCCTCACCGGCTGTAAGTTGCATATCCACCAGCGTGCTGAATGGCAGCAATTCGCGGCGGTGGTGTCCATGTCCACGCGAACCAGTCACATACCCGTAAAATGGGGTTTTATTGACGACTGTGCCATTCACTAAAAGTTGACTCTCCCAATAATCACGGCTCTCTACACCGTCTGCCGTGTAGTGACCGATGATCAAAATCTGCACGCAGTCGGTCGGCGCGTTCAGTATCGCCTGCCCTTGAGCGGCGATATTCACTTGTGCAACTTGCAGGTTGCCCACGCGGGTCAGCGAGTCGTTAATCTCGTCGATCTCGCCGTCTATGATGTCGGTGCGCTCTTTGAGTCGCCGTGGCGATACAACCGTCGTTCCGCTCGTACCTTCAGTGACTTCCTGAGCGGTGGCTTCACGATAGATGAACTCCTGCCATTTTGTTTCGTCCGTGCCAGGCACTGACGTGTTGTTGTCAGCGATCGATACATACGATTTAAACGGCTGGTCTGCTGCTGCGCGGTAGCGAACAACAGCGCCGGAACTGTACGAAAACGCCCCGCCGTTGTTGTCTGCCGGCGTTATGTATTCAGGAAACCCAAACGTCTGATACTGGCGCACAGCGTTAGTGATGGCGTACAGAATTGCATTCATCGCTTCACGTTCAACCGGCTTTGCGTTAGCTTCTACAGTCGGGTCTTTTGCGTAATCACCGCCCCAGCCTGACGGGAACGATACAGCGCCGCTGCTCTGTGTTGCGTCGGGAATAGTCTGGCGATCGCCATTCGATGCAAACGGGATGCGGAAAAATTTCTGTTCCATTGATGTAGCTCCAGAAATGAAAAAAGCCGCGTCGAGCGGCTATTGGATTTATTTAATTGCGGCTTATTCAGCTGGCGAGGGAACTACTATGGGAACGTGGGGCGCTTCTTCGCGCGCTGGCATTTGCACGCGGACGCTCAAGAATCCGTCGGTAGGGATATCAATCGGATCGCCTTCGGCGTAGCCGTCCAGTTCGTTACGTGCAAACTCCATCGCATTCGGGTGCGTCCGGTGATACGTGCGGATAACGATAGAGCCGTCCCGTTCAACGTCATAATCGATCCACAGGCGCTCGAGCCCGTTGCGGCAACGTGGACCAACTATGCCGCCCTCAACACCGCCCCACGCAAGATCGCTATTCAGGCCGAGGCATCCAGAAATCCGGTATACCCCCTGATCAATTCGTTCTGTAACTAGCCCGTCACTCTCTGCATTGAGTTCGGATGTCCCGGTGCCGAACAATTTCACCACCGGCGATGCCACTTTAATGAACCCGTTTGCGTCCACCGCAGTATTGCCGGAAGTCCATACAGTGTTGTTGTTGATGATAAAATCCAGACAATCGACATAAATATTTCTGTTACTGTGAAATAAAATGACCGTACTCGCCTTATTATTACGCAATGAAAAATAGTTAGCGTCAGGGGTTTCGTAACCGACTGTCCAGCGTAAAGCTCCGTCGAAATCGCGGCCAGTAAAATAGCCGGGCTGGCCCAGTAATTCATTTACTATGCCTATGCTTTCCCAATTCTGGCGAAATACTTTCATCCCTGTTAGTGTCTGCGCTGTGTCTACAGTCACCGGATTTAAATTTTTATTGTCCCAGTTATAAACCCAATCACCCCACGTGCTATTAACCACGTTTCGTGATGCTGTTTTTATCCCACCCGCTGTAAATCCTATTGCTGATAACGCTCCGTAAAAATCAGCAGATTGAATTGGCGACCAATAATAAATAACGTCTGTGTATCCGTCCGGCCTGCCATCAACGTTTTGCGTTGCCCAGTACAGGCCTGCTGGTCTATTGAGGTCGAAAAACGCTGTTAAACTTGCTCCGTCTGGAATCCGAACAGCTTTACCACCCCAGCCGAATTCCCCTTTAAGCATTGCATTACTTAGGCCAATACTTGCACGGAACGCAGCAGGGTTAGGAATGTCCGTACCATTTGCAGCCTTTTTCATAGACGCATCAGCGCCCTGTTTTGCTGTGTCAGCTGATTGCTGTGCTGCCGCTACAGCCTGATTGATTATTGCTAATTCCTGACCGACTAAATCCAGAATGAATTTTAAATATTTTGTTCTGTTCGCTAGTGCCTGCGCCTGAAAATTGGCAGGGCCATCGGCTCCGGCTAAAACATCGGTATCAGTTTGCAGCTCTGGAATATGAGCCGTAAACTCGATACGCTCATTAATTGGCGGTAAATCATCTGGTGTAATTATGTCTGACATGCTCAACCTCTGAATTTATTAGAGCCATTAAATTTAATAGCGCCATTGAATTTAGTTCGATTAGATAATGACGACTCGACGTTTTCCCATTCGCACAACGGATTTAAAACCTGTGCGCGCGCAACAACGTCATATCCGACAGGGAAATCAGGCGTAGTGCTGAACTGGCCGTTATCGTCTGTTACTAGCCGTTCCGTCGCAGTCGCACCGCCCGCCAGCGTGTAAATCAGCGTGACATCAATATCTGAAACGACGATCCCCGCCGCAGCAGTCAGCACGCCGGATAGCACGTCATCGGTAAGCGTGAGGGTTAGTTTCAGATTGCTGCGCACTTTTATGCCGTCGCCGTGCCAAAACGGGGCGCGGAAGTTTGCATAATGCTGGCCGAAGCCAAACGGTTTGTACGTGAGAAAGCGATAACTAACACCCACGGCAGCCGGGCGCGGCAGCAGATCGTAATGCTTCAAAACAAACGCGACCGCGGCGTCGGGATGGTATGTAAAAACATACTGAATTCTGGACATGTCGTTAGGGTCTAGCGCGTACGCCTTGCCCTCATCAGATACAAACATGTCCTTCAAAATCCCGTTAACTTCAGGGATCGTGCAGCGAGTGATCAACTGGTAGTAACGCAGGCGACAAACAAACCGCTTTTGCTCTGTCGTTAATGGCATTGAGCATTCAGGAACAAACAAGTTAATGCCGAGTATCCGCGCCCAAATACTTAGGCCGAAATCATTCGCTGTACGCAGATCAAAAACATCACGAAACCAGTTATCCCAAAACTCTGCATGTTCCTCGGTGTACCAGGCTTCCTTTTGCTCCAGAATTTTTTTTATCGGGTTGTCGCCGTCATATTGCCAGATGATATTTTGCAGCAGGTTAACGCTATTCTCTATTTCCGGTATCTGGGATGACATATTTACTCCATAAAAAAACCCAGCGCGATGGCTGGGTTTGTATGAGTTATTCTTTACTTAACCTTTACTTTCTTTCGATGGCGTATCAAGAACCCGTGTAGCCTTAAATCTCTTGTCTAAAGAGGCAGCAACTGAAACATCAGACAGTTTTATTGTTATGCTCTCCCCTTTACCTATAGTTATTGGGTATCCATTACTAGAAACTATAGGGTAATCCTCAATAAAGGATGCTAATGGGCTAAATTTAAAAGGTTCGTCTGTATCATTTTTTAGCTTAACAATAATATTAAAATCATTACCACCGACACCGAATGTTCTTTTTTTAGACTTTTCAATCTCAGATTTAACTTTCTCTGGAACGCGGACTGCCAACTCAACACCGATATCTTTCTGGCTTAGAATATAAAAATCATCTTGAGATAATTTATCATCTTTACTTGCAGCTATAAGACTTACTGGCATTTCAAATCTGGCAAAACTCTCCATTTTCTTTTTATAGCATTCTATATATTTCGATTTTGGCAATATCAGTGCAATTTCTGACTTAGCATCACGTAGTGAACTCGATTCCAGCCTTGAGTCCTCATAGCTTTGACACGACGGTACTTCTACGTTTATTTCAGCATTTTGACTACTGGAATTCTTAGATTGCAATTGAGAAAGATTTACCGGAACAATTAGATCAGTCTTACAGCCAGATAGTAGCAACCCAGCCGAAACCACCAGAATGGCATTGATTTTTTTCATAAATGAACTCCTTTTTCACTAGATTGCTAATCCTATCACCTGTTGACATGCCGATCACTAGCCGCCATTAATTACTACAGCGCAGGCATGTGCTACACAAGAATAACGATAATGTTTTCCTGCGTGAGAGTAGGTATCTCATTTTTCATTATCTCGATCTCGCGCGCATCCGGTGTTTCGCCGGGACGGGAAATCAACACCTGCTGAACAAATACACCCGCCTGCAACATGCTGACGGCACCAGCCAGTTCGAACGGGCTGACATTGCCACCAACGACAAAGCCGCGCTCACCGTCCAACTCTCCCGCCGCATACTGCAACATGGCATCAGGAACCACTGTGGCGGGATTGAGAGAGCTTTGCCCCTTTCTTACCCTGGCAACTACCGTGATCGGTACTTCGGTTGGGCGGTCAAATAGCACCGTGTACGGAATCTCTGCATTTTCCTCGATCACAGTTATCGATACGTCACCATTCCACCCTGCACCGTCTGTTTTGTTCTTTAGTAGGCTGGCGGCTATCTCAGCATCTGAGCCACCATAGACGCACGCCCACACGCTGTGTGGCTTCATGTAAATGCCGTCGATAGTGGCGAATTCATGCGAAATATTTTCAAGGTATGCTAGAGAGTGAACACCATCAATCTCGTACAGACCGCTGATCTGCGCCTCTACCGTCGATATTCCCTGCCGAGCTAAACGTAACTGCCGCTGTGTCCGTAGCGCTATATCGCTCTGTCGTGCCTCACCCGGCACAGCAGCATTGCTGTTACTCACTGTCTCCCACCCCAGCACAGCATCAACAACCGTTATTAAACCGCCAGCCGGACATGTAATAGCCCCCAATTCAACAGAGGAAAAATCAACTGTTGCACGCCCTGTCGTATCCAGCACAACGCGCTGAGCTGTTGCGAAGTAGTCGCCTGAGTCAGAGCGCGCGCGGGAGCCGGCTGGTATTTCGGTGAGCGGTATACCCGTCAATAGTACGCCGGAAATAACAGACGGCGACGCGCTTTTACGTGTAATCCCCAGCAGTGCGCAGATAGACTCAAGGAAAACCCCCGTTGCCAGCACAGGGTTGATCTGGTTTGCCAGTCTCGCATTGTTCGCCGCGACTGCGCGACGGGCTGACACTTCACCGCTGATTAACCGCCCCTGCGGTGTATCTGGTGCCGTGGACATGCTTTCACCCAGCGCACCTTTAAACTCAGTTTCAACATCCTGCTTAATACCCGACACGTCAGGCACAACAATGCCTGTTTCTTCGACGTAGTTATACAGTTCACTCACTGCTTATCCCCCCGATACCCCATTCGGTTTCTATCGTTGCCGAATACGATAATGCGTTATCTGAAAAACTAAATGTGAACGACCGAACACGAATAACCCCGTTAACCGCAAGCAAACTGGTACGTGCTGCCGCTTCAAACTGAGCGGGACGATATTGATCCCATGATGTTTGGCGGTACGGCACCCCCTCGTCCATCGCGTAAATCATTTCCGAACGCTGGGCCAGCATAGCCGTTTCACAGTCTTGCAAGCAGGCATCAAGATTTGATGTCAGCGCCAGATTTCCAGCAGCATCCAAGAATGGCGAGTGGTTGTTTAGTGCGATGCTCAATGTATCAGCCATAAATCCTCCTATTGTGGCGTTCCTGATGTTCCATCACCTGGCTCTACGCCATCATGCTTATGGGTTGCACCAATATTGACGCCATTGTGCTGAGCTCCACCTGCGCCTACAGACAGCACCTGCCCACCAGCGGAGAGAGTGATCGATTCTTCGGTGATTACGACTGACGCATTCCCCACCCGTAGCGCGATTTCATCAGGCTTTACCACTATTCGAGTTTCCCCGGATTTGTGCTGAATTAGCATTGCTCCGTCGTGCTCTGCGGGTAGGGTGAAATCAGAAAACAGGTCAGGGATAAATCGCCCATCGGCGAATTCATGCATGCGTAGCGTGTTGGGGCGCGCCGTTTCATTACTCTGCATGAACAATGAAATATCCCGATCGCTGGACTCTATCCAGCCCCGATCGCCAGCCTTTAGAGGAAACGTAATCCCGAACTCACCGCCGCCAAGCGCCAGAACTGGCACACTGGCAATCGTAGCGCGTTCAATCTGCTGGCCTTGAGTTGTTAGCCTGGAAATTAACGGTCGTACCGTGGCGCGGTTACTCTGGCGATCGTAGCCAATCACCACGGCCGGAAGTTGACCGTCGATACCCTGAAGCATTTTTTTAAACGCAAATTCAATCACGCCCGCGAGACTGGAACCCTGCGCGGGGTCAGCGTCCATCATAACAGTGGTGTCTGCCACATCCCCTCCCGTCTACACTCAGCTGTGTGATACCACGGGGTATCTCTATTGCTGATATCGAAATCCAGTTTAAAAATAACAAACGTCCCGTTGGCGGCGGGGTTCATATCGCTTTCGATAGTGAGTCGCGCCCCCGGCCTGCTGGATGGATCCAGAAGATATTTAACTTTAATCCCCTGCTCCGTGACCTCTGGAATACCAATCAACCCAGAATGTTTATTCAGGCTAACAGATGAATTTTTTAGTGGTTCGTCCCTGTTTTTCACCACAAGCCGATCATCGTCGATGTACGCGTTATAGCTCCCAGCACTCGCCAGCCGGTCCACTTGTTTCAGCTTTGCGCCGGTGTAGTTGTAGTTGCTTACCTGCTTATCCTGCGCCTGAAAATCCAGTGTCAAATCCATGCTGATGGCCGCATCTCCAGCAATCTTTGTGAGGGGTACGGTGGATGCGTAACTCCCAGAAATCATATCTGTCATGAAAAACACACCAGTACGGGCTTTCATTGTCAGCATCACATCAGGTGGTTGCGATGGTGTACAGCCGATAATGTCACCCTCAAACATTTTAAACGTGCCGTAACTACGCCGTCCGGCATACAGGACGACGCGCTTACGCTTGCGCGGCCAGTTATAAGGGGATGTCTCGGTAATGAGGTAATCGCGGGTGGTTTTTTTGAGATTGCCGATTTTTATCGTGCATTCGTTTTGCAGAGTGTTCGCCGTTTTGCTGCCCGTAGCCGAGATATACAGATCGGTAAAGACGTGCATTCGTCCATCTATCTCGATCTCGCAGCGAATAAGGCGCGGATCGATTTCATTCATAGTTCACTCGCTGGAATGTAATACAGCTCATGTCCTGCACCAAACGCCGTGTAATACGGGTATTCGTCGTTGGTTGTCACGAACATGAAATTCCCGAACCTGCCTGCCATATGTCCGGGGAGTAACATGGTGCTCGGCATAGCACGCTGATTCTGAATTAGTAAAACATCATCCCGCTCAATGCTAATCGCCATCATCTCGGCAGTTAGCGCCTTTATCGTGATGGCATAACGTGAATTATCAAGACGGATAGTGAGCGACTGGTTAGGTAATTCTTCGAGTGGTAATTTATTTGCCATTTTAACTTCCTCACCATTTAAATACTTCTTTCGCTTTATCAATGGCGGCAGATCCCCCAGATAACAGGACCGTTTCTTTATTTCCTGCCTTTTGTTCACCACGATTAACGGTGCTGGAATCCTTTGGGTCTTTAACTTTTCTCGGCGGCAATGCCTGGTACTGCGTTTCTACCAGAATCGTTTCCTTGAATCGCAACACGATAGGGATCATGTCGGCGTTCGTTGGGTCTTCTTCGTGCGGCATAGCCGACATTGCCATACTGGGATAAACACCGGAACGGGTGTTTATTGAAAATAGCTCGGTGCTGGTGAACGCCTGCCGGATTTCGGTATAGAGGCTGTTAGATTGGGCTACAGGGATCAACGCCGCTATCTCAATCTCAATGGGCAGAATAATGCGATGGTCGGTTATGGTGCTGCCGTCCTCCAACGGGTGTTCCATCATCTTGGCGTCGCGGATGATGGACGCTTTCAGCACCGTGATGCCATCAAACCGGTGATTAAAGTCAGCGTCATAAACGCCGTACAGCTCAGTATTTTCTTTCATGCCGCAAAGCCATCATCATAGTGAGAAATCGATCCCTGCAAATCCCCGCCTATAGAGTTAGCGATACCCTGCGAGTCCGTCGCCTGGGTGTTTACCTCCATATGGTCTATCCGCACTTCGGTTTTCCGGCTCTCCGTTCTGCTGGAGTTTGTGATTGAATTGCTGGTCATGGCGTTGACCGGGTTACTGTCGATGCTTTTTAGCTGCGATTGTCCGCCGTAAGTGGGGTCAGTTGGTGCGTCCTCCCAGCCCAGCCGCGGCTGTTTACTTGCAGCGATCTCGGCCTGCTTGACTTCGTTTTCGCCAGCACCAAACCACCCTTTGATTGTTCTCCATGCATCCCCGATTTTCGCAAATCCTTTCAGAGCCACACCCACGACGCCAAGAATGATTTTCTCCAGCCCTTGCCATAGCAGCGCCAGTCCCTTTCCCGCATCACTGATAAAATCAAAGATGGTATCGCCAGCGCCTTCCCACAACAGAGCATCAAACAGTGATTTAATCTCGTTTTTCAGCCCCTCCAAAAATTGGATAGGGTCAGTAAACAACATCACCAGCGCATCCCACAGACCAACAACGATCTCTTTCAGTACCTCAAGCACCTGGCCTAAAATCGGGAATTCTTTCACCAGGCGGCCAGTCACGCTATCCATGCCGTTGAAGTAGCCGATCACATCAGCAATCACCAGCGCCAGCGCACCAAACGCCGCCGCTATCAGCAATATCGGCCATGTGGCCGCGATAGTTGCGATCGCCGCCTTTATCATTGCCGGGAGATAGACCGCCGTAATAACCCCGCCGAGCGCAATGAAGAAGTGAGTTACCGCCTCCTGATTTTCACTAACCCACGCCGAAACCTTGTTCCATGAGTCCAGCAGTTTTTCAAATATGGGGATCAGCGCAGTGCCAATTTGCATCTTCATTCCGTCGAACTGCATTTTTAGTGAGCGGAGTTTTTGATTAAACCGATCGGCCTGCTCCACCTGTTCCTTTGTGATGACGCCCTGCTCTTTCTGTTTCTTCAGCAGCTCCTCAACACTGACCTTTCCTTTACGCAACAGCTCGATCGTTCCCTCATCCAACCCCACCATCGCCCCCAAACGCTGGGCGCGGAAACTGCTCATGCCGCCTAATACTTTGCTGTAGCGAAGCAGTGCCGCTTCAGGGTCGCGGAAACGCTGCGCGAGATTCTTCATCGTCCCTGTAAACGCCTCGGCATCACCGCCGCTTTCTTTAACTGCGTTACGCCACGCATCCAGCGTGGACACATTGACGTTCATCTGTCGCGCCTGCATGCCTAGCGCGCTGGTAGTTTCAGCCGCAGTGAGGGCCAGCGCTTTCGCGCCGGCCAGCGTTAATGTCACCCCTAGTAGGCCAGCGGCGGATTTCGCTAATCCCAGAAATGATGAGCCGAGTTTTTCCGCTGCCGCATCGGTACCGGATACCGTATCCTTTAGCTCATCAGCTTTCTTTTCGGCCTCATCCAGCCCTTTGTTTAAGCTGGACGCATCAGCGGCAAACGTGTAATAAAACGCTTCTAAAAGACTCACTTTTTACCCCTTTGCGCATGTTCCATCGCCAGCATTTCATTAACACGCCGGATAACAATGATTTCATGCATATCCATTGCTTCAGCCAGCGTGTAATCGTGTTTCAGTTCGCGGAGCGTTGCGAATCCTTCCCCGACAATTGCGCCAACAAATCCGTTAACGTTCGGGAAATCGACCGCTGGAATTTGGCTTTCAAGTCGTCGAGGAACCGTAACGCGCCGCCGTTCCTGAAAAAACTACAGTTGTACTCCATCATGGCCCATTCGATTTTTAACAGCGTCTCGAAATCCGGCACATGGTTGTTCACCAGCTCTTTCGTGCTCAGCACCAGATGCCCTGAATCGGTCTTCACCGCAACGCATGACATCAGCTTCAGCATTAGCGCCTCATTGGTGCTGTACTCGCCGATCTTCGGTGAGGCTGATAACGGGTACTGTGTGACAATTTCCCGTCCCAAAATGGCGGGGAACTTGCTCAGGACAAACGTTTTTGTCCCGCCGTCCGCCAGCGGGAATTCTTTTTCAATCGGTTCCAGCATTATGAGCCCACCTGATTTTCAAACTTAAACACATAGGGTTTCGTTTTCAGTCGCCCGGCGCTCGCCGCACTATTTCCCAGCATTGCATCGGTGAGCCTGCCGTTTGATAGTGTTCGGGTGCTGCCGTCCGGGTAGATCGCCGTCATAGTGATCACGTCGCGCGCGGGGATTTTCCCTTTCGCAACGCGATTTGCTTCAGCGAGGATGGCGAGATTTTTGTCATCGTCGCCGTTAGGGATGATGTTCAGTGTAATAGCCAGCGGTTGGGCCACACTCCATGTCACCATGTCGCCATTTAACCCCATACCGACATCAGCCAACTGCTGAGAGGGACTATCGAACGGATCAGCGTCGTCCGCGAATTGCGTAACATTAAACCCGCTGGGGAATGTAGTAGAGGCCCGGATATTCACCGTCAGGCCAAAGCCGGAAATATCTGACATTGTTCAGCTCCTGTTAGATTAATACGTGAGTACCCAGCACGCGGCGGATCGAGTCGTCTTTGCTGTAAATCAGCGAGTAAACGCACTGCCACTCAATCCTGCCATCCGGCATTTCAACCTGACTCATCACCGCATCCAGCCAATAGCCGATGTTTTGCACCTGATGCCAGGCGGTATCATCACCGGTCATTTGCGTGATGTAGAGCTTCTGGGTTGTGTTTAAGGTTTTACCCACACTGATGACGCCATTTAAAAGCGCACTATCGACAGGCGTTTGCAGTGTGGTCAGGATTTGCGATCGTCCGCTGATGTTTGCCGGAATGCGACCGATTGATAATTGCAGCGTTAAAACAGCAATCGCGCACTGGTCTTTCAGCCACTGCTCATTGGCGTGAACGTTCATATCCACTGGCGCTGTCGAGCCTCCCATCAACACACCACGCTGGAAAAAATCAATCGCCTGTCCGGCTGTTTGGGTGCGTCCGTAGTAGTTCACTCGCTGGGCATCGAATTGCGTCGCTTTTTGCGTCGTAGTGACTTTCGGCGACACACCGGGCAGTTGCTTATACATGTAGTTGATAACGCCGTTGCGGACGCTGTAGTTCGTCGCCGCCATGAGCGTTCCGGGGATCTGATCGTCGTAATCGCTGTTGGCAGCAGAAACCAGAGTCAGGGACACACTGGCGACCGACAGTAACGCGGCGCTGATGCTGGCCGCGGTGTTTTCTGTCGTTCGCGCCAGCAGCATGTACATAACGTTTTTTTCAGCATTCGCCTCTGCCAGCGTAACCAGGTCATTAAGCTCCAGGTCGCGCGTAAACAAAAAGGTGCCGTAGTTGTTGCTGATATCGGCGGCTGCGGCCACGCTTTCCGATTCGGTTAATGCCGCCGCAACACCGCGAATAACCTCGCCGTTAGACAGCCCCAGCGCATCAGAAACCGCGCCTGTATCAAACGTAATGGCGACAGCCTCCGCTGTGCCGCCCGTCACGATAAAGCGCGACTGAGTGGCATCATACGTTACCGTGACAGCCGCAAACACGGTAACGTCTGCAACTGCACGTAATGCGGTCTGCAACGCTGTAGCGGCTGCGGCTAACGTGGCAACACTGGACAGGTTTACGCTGCCAGTAGTGAATGCCACGCCATCCACATCGCCCGATACTACGCCGCTGGCCTGCTGAAGATTGGCAATCTGATAAACCGCTTTTGCGCCGAGCGTTAACGGGGCGTTCGTGGCATTCTGATCGCGAGCAAACGACAATTTTGAGGGCTGAACGATGAGCGGCGAGATGTAGTTGAAATATTTCACCGCGCGCCGGTACTCTTCCGACGCGGTTCCGAAATACGCGCCCACACTGTCCGAATCAGTGAATTCCATAATGCTATCTGGCGACACCAGAATATTAGGCGTGAAGATGCGCAAGATCAGATCGCGCGCCCGGACGTTGTTACCGCCACCGACGCCAGACGTGATTTTGACATAATGACCGATATCAATTGCCATTGTGATTCCTCTGTTAAACCCGACCAGATCGCCAGTGTGTAGACTCAACGGCGGGTATCTCTGTTGTATAAACGTCGGTGTGATTGAATTGAATGTCGAACATCGGCCGGTGCTCATAACCGGCCGTGTCGCCACTAATCGGGGTGTTATTGACGGTGCCAATGCGAGTGATGTTTGCACCACCAGCAATGAGCGCGGATTGAAATTCTGGAGAGCGCACGACGCGTGCCGCAGTCTTGACCAAATCAGCAGGCGTTACAGCATTAGGATCTGTGTCGTCATAAACCATTGAGCCGCTGATTTGATAACTGGTCAGCATCACTTCGGTTGTTATGCGTCGTAAGATCTGCGCGTCGCTGTCCCACTCTTCGCGGTGTCCGGGGCTGCCCGTTGGTGAGTCCGTGATTTTATGCAGGTAAAGCGTCATGGCTGACGACAGCCCCTGCACGGTTGGCTGGTAGCTCTGCCAGACGTTAACACTACTAAAACCCTGCATAACCAGCCCAGCCAATAACTCCCTGCGCACTAATGCCATCAGGTCGTTATCGCGCATCAGGCAGCCTCCAGCGTAACGACACTCCAGCCGTCCTGATTTTCCCAATCCTCAACATCGATGACGTGATATCGCCGTCCGGCGTACTCAATTTCATCACCGCTGGCGTCACGCTCTACGCCGAGCACGGACTGAGGCACGATCCATTCAATGTGTTTCTTGCTGACATCAAGGCCGAGCTGAGCCACCTTGATTTGTGGGATGGCCTGCGCGCTGCCTTTTTTGACAACCACGCCCGGATCAAATCGGGTCACCAGCACACCGTTTGATAGCGTGTCACGCTGTCCGCTGTCGCGGTAATAGGTGACAGATTGAGATCCGATAGCACCCAGTGCCATGTTTAAAATATTTGCGCCTGGAATCATGTATCCCCCTCGGTGATAACGTGCGTGAGCGTTGTCAGCATGTAGCCTGAATCGTTAAGCGGCTTTACAGAAATAACCTTTGCTTTGCCGCTGGCACGTCGCGCGCGCGCCTTTAACGTACTGGTGGCAAGGGGTGGGGTGAGTATCTGTGTGATTTTTTTGCGGACATCACCAGACGCCAGCGCCCCCATAGCCTCCATAAGCTGGGCGGCGGTGCGGGTTCCGCGCATGACAGCAGAAAAACCGCTTTTCATGGTTTTATCCCAGTCGCCTTTTTTTTCCGCCTGGGTGCTGCGCATGAACGATCGCGGCGGAATGCCCATTTTTTCGCTGCCGTATTCCTGCACAACAGCGATCCCCGCAACCGGCTTACCGTCAGCATAACGGGCGCTTTCCATCCATCCCACGCGAGCCTGCATCTTATCCAGCGCCGCTAATTCTCGCCGGATACGCGCGGCATTCTCACCGCCACTGCTGCGCCACGTTCCCATCAGAAAAACACCCCGCCCACTTTTCGAAATGCGGAACGCTCAGGGAGTCCGCCGACATACGCGCCACCAGCAGCCTTGATGTTCAGTAGCGCCCACAGTTGCAGCCCGAACGGACTGGTGCTGAGCCAGAATTGCCACGCTGATTTTGCTGGTGGCGGCTGCATGGTGACAGAAACCTTACTGATCGTTGCCCCCGTCACGACATTTGCCGTTGTTTGCCCCTTTGCGATGAGGTGTGCCGACCACAGCAGGTGCGCCGTCATCAGGTACAGGGCGTTTTTCAGGCATTCGCCACGCAGCGTGCGTCCGGGACTGATGTAGCACTGAGCCATCAAAAATTGCGCCTGTATCTGTTCGTCGGGAAACTCCACAGCATCAGATAGCGGCTGGAACGTCGCGCGAAACTGAGTTATATCCAGCGTGATTTCTTCGCGCATGCGTCCCCCTTATTTTTTACGGGTAGCGGTTTGGGGTTTCGGTTCGTCTTCCTGACTAAAGTCCGCATCAGTCAGCGGCGCGGAGTTATCCGCAGGGGTCATGTCTGCGGCGGCGCGTTCGGGATCGACGCTGGCCGCTTCCAATTGCACGAAGCCGTTTGCCAGGTGGCGGCGAAACACTGGGTGGCCGCTCAGTAATTCCGCTTCTTCATCGGTTATCTTGGTAGCGACACCGCGCGGTGTTTCCAGATTTTTCTTTGCAACGTTAGCGCCGCCATTGATTACGATGACTTTTTCTACAGACGGCATATCGTTGGTTTTCTCACCGTAAAAGGTGTATGAAACGTCGGTGCTGATGGTTGAATAAACGTGAGGCATGTTTCTCTCCAGAAATAAAAAAGGGGCCGAAGCCCCGCACGGATCAGTTGATGTGATTACACGCCAATCATACGCACCACCAGCAGCGGACGTTTCAACAACGCCCCCGCCGTGGCGTTAGCGGAATCCTCAAGGTACGACTTGGCGCGCTTCTCCGTCCCCAGCGCGAGGTATTTGGCCGGAACAGCCTGCATCCACACCTGGCCGCCGTCATCGCTCACGCCATCATCGAATGATTCTGGGTACAGGTAGAGAACATTCTCCCCGCCCACGGCGTCATTCAGATCCGGCGCAGTGTCGATAGACACGTTCGGGTAGTTTTCTTTCAGCCACTGGCGGACAGAGTTACCGTACTGCGACGTAACGGTCAGGTACTGATTCAATCCGGTAGGCAGCGCCAGTTTTAACGGCGTGGTTTCCGGGTCGATGTTGTCCTGACACTGCACCTGTAGCGTCACCATTAGGCGGCGGATATCTGCCGTGATTTCGAGAAACGTTTTGGTTCCCCACTTGGTGTTATTGCTTGCGCCGGGCGCTGCGGTCAGAGCCGGTAAAAGATTGGGCTCATTCAGGAAACCGAACGTGTTGTTTTGCCCGTTGTTGTAGCCGTAGAACCCCACGCGGTTACGTGCGATCTCCAGAGAGCGAGCAACCGAGATTCGTTTTTCCGCTGCTGACTGAATACGCGCGCGAGCTGTCCGCGCTTCCTCCAGCAAGCCCACCGAAAAGCCCAGTTCAAAACGAACGACAGTACGGCGAGCGTAATCCGCCTGCCATGACGCGAGCGGGATATTACCGTTATCAGTGTACGGAACAGCATCACCGAGATTTTCCAGAATACCCTGGATGATTTCTTCATCTTCCCACGCTCCGACGGTTGCAATGCCCATCAGTTGATCGGCTTTTCGCGCAGCGGTAATGACGCGAACAAAACCCGGCAGCCACTCCTGCAAAAATTGCAGCGGCGTGGGCGTTCCCTGCGCCAGCAGGCCGGGCAGCGGTGACGGGTTCAACCCTACATCATTAGAGTCCAACCCGATCCCGTTAAGCATGTCGCGTGCATCACGATCGCTGATATGGATACCCAGCATCGATAATTCACGATGCGCATGACGGGCGATATCTGCCCGGTTGATTTGTAGCGGGCGAACACGTTCAGATGTCAGCGCGCTATGAATTCGTGAAACTTGAGGCATTGTGTTTTTCCTTAATTAGTCAGGCGCAGTGAAATCAGACCGCCCGATGCGTTAGCCTGACGAACGCGGCTAATAGAGGCGTTCGGAATAGCGATAACGCCAGAGGGGATGCTTTCAGGGTCTTCGATGTGAACGATAACGCCGTCCGCCACCTGATAGCCGAGCACATCACCGTAACCCACCGCCGTACTGACACGTACAGTGATTTCGCCCATGTCCGTGAACTCACCAACAGCGCCATTCGGCAAATGCGGTGCTTCATCGTCACCAATACGCCCCAAATACAGCCCTGTTTTAGGGCTGGTCATTACGCCCCAAAACACGCCAGTACCGCCAGCCTGCACCGTTTCACTGTCGCTATTGAGCGTAAATACCCGCCCCCACACATTGTTAGCGGGGGTTGTGCTGTTCAGTACGCCCGGCTTGGCGCGTGTCGGGCCATCGTGAGAGACCTCACCGACGACGCCGTAGCCCTGACTGAATCGCACCGATTGTTGAAAATCTGCCATTATTTCTCCCCTTTCACATATTTCATTACAACGCTGTTTTCATCCGCGCTATCCAGCGTTACCGCGTGCTGACCTGCTTTTGTCGCAGTGGCGGCCGCGCCGTCCAGATATCCCGTTAGGAACGTCATTTCCTGCCCTTTCGGTGCGCTAATGCCGAGCTTCTTCACACCGTATGCCGCTACATCGGCCGTGGTCATTTCTGCCGCGTCGAACGTGCCTACATGCCATGACAGCTTTTCTGCTAGCGAATCACGCTGACGCATTTCACGTAAAACAGCCTTAACGCTGTTCTTTTCCAGACCAGTGAGGCGCTTATCCATGCTATCGAGCGCAGCTGCGGTTTCTTTGTCCTTTTCGTCGTCGTCCTGAGTAGCCGCAGCATTAGGATCGTCTTCATCCGTGGTTTGTGCGGGCTGATTTTCTGGCGGCGTATCCTCATCAGTCGTAGTGGCTGGCGGGGCTTCCTCCGCTGGTGCTGGTGCCGCTGCTGTAGCGGAAACCAGTTTTTGCAGTGCAGGGAGCATCGTCATAAAGACTTTGATCCCATCCTCCAGTGACAACTGGGCGGTTTGCGTCTCGTCGTTGTCAGTTGTGGTTGCTGCTGTGTTTTCGTTTTCGTCTGCCATTTGTATATCCTTTGCATCTAACGTTACGGCATCAAGAACGGCCACCGATGGCCCCTGACGCCCCTCTTCCACCGATGAGAGGTGGTTACCCCGTATTTTTCGCTGAATCACGTCATGGGGTTGACCATTGGCCACCCCCGTAGCGACACCTGATTTCCACTCGTATCTGGAGCGATAACCCGGCGACAGCTCTTTCTTTCCTGCTTCTATCAGCATTTTCAGTGATTTAGAAAACAGCTTGATGTTTCCGCGTAGCACGCCGTCTTTGTAGTAAACGCGCTCACCGATAACGCCCTGAATACCCTTCTCTTCAGGAGGTGTTAATCCTTCATCGTCATCACCTAGCAGGCCGGGCGGGTGATCGTCCGTCCACGGCAACAGCTTGAATGACTCGATACAGTCAGGGTCTTGCAGCTCCTCCTCTGGCCGCCAGACGCGGTAAATTTTGTCGGGGTCTGGTGCGCCGGGTATGTTCTTTCCCAGATATTCGAATACACCAGCCATCGAGATCGGGTTATCTGGTATCTCAGGCCACCCGTTAATGTCATAAACACGCTGTGTCATTGCTCATCCTCAAAATCCACCACCGGGCGCTTTGTACAACGGCAAAACGGGAGCTGACCGGGAAAGCCGCGCTCTCCTGTTCGCTTGTCAATGATGGGTGGATCATCAATATCGAAAATCCCGCCATTCAATCCTGCAGGCCAGTCCAGCATGTGGTACTCACGCGGGTCATTACTGCCGCCGCTGTGCACCCATTCAAATTTACGAATGCCGGCGCTTTTAAATCCGGCGAGTGATGTGTCGCTGTAAACCTTACGCGTCTGATCAAGTGCGACGTTTTTAGCCCAGTTGCGAACCTTAACGCCGTATTCATCCAGCGCAGGTTGCAGGTCTTCCAGCCCCCGTCCGTTCGATATTGAACGCATCACCTCATCACCGACTTGTTCTAGGTATTTAGCCGGAACACGTTTAATCAGACTTGCTGCTGCCTGGCTGCCAGCGCGTATCGTTTCCTTCACTGCGGCGGATTGCATGTCGAGGCGAAGAGAAACCCCCTCGCCGATTTCGTCCAGACTGCGTTTTACTGCTGTGCCAGCGCTGCCTGTGACGCGCTCAACCATTCGCGCGGTGGCCTTGTCGGTCATATCGTCAAAAATGCCCTGCCATTTTCGGCGCAGGCGACGCAGCACCCCTGACGCGGCGTTAACAAGACTGGCATCCAGTGTTGCGCCGTCGAGCGTGGGTGATTGGGTTTCATAGAGGGAATGGACTTGCTGAACTACGTCTGCGCGCATCAGTTCGAATTCACGCGTAATGCGGTGTTGGTATTCCTGTCCCGCACTGATGGGGGCAAAAACCGCCGCGCCGCGTAATACACCGTCACGACTGGCCGGACGTGGACGGCGGGGCATTCTGCGAACTGCTCTCGCCATTTACTCGATCCTCTCGGTTGTCCTCTCTGGTTTCCTCGTCAGGCGGCTCCGCTCGCGTTATGCCGCTGTACCCGCTGCGCGGATCGGCAATCAGGCGATCGCGCGCGTCGTACTGGTCAATGCTGCCGGTATTGACCAGGTTCAAATCTGTGCGGCTGTTGATTTCGTTAATCTCTGCAACCTCTTTCGCGGTCAGAGAATCCAGCGGGTTCCATGTATGACTGAGCGTTATGGGCTTAATACCCAACTTAGGGGCGATATGTGAGCGCATCAGCAGAAGGTGGTGACGGCGCAGTATTGGCGTCAGGTCGTGCGTTTGTAGGCTTTCCAACTCTTCGTGATAATTCGACTCTTCATACTCACCCGTGGTGTTAAAGCCTTTTGGCTGGGTGCCGAGTAGCTTTGTACCAGGCACATGTGCACCAGCAGCCACAAGTTGGTATTGCGTCATGATCAAGTTGTCAAAATCCGCCAGCGACGTATCAAACTGCTGGACATCATCCTCTGTCATGTCAGCAACTTTTACGCCGTAGTTGTCACGATACTTGATCCACTGCGAAAGGCTTTCTTCGAAGGCGTCTTGATTCGACATCACCTTCGCCATATCGGTTTTCAGTACCGTTGAGCGCTTCGTTAACGCCATGTGCGGCGCTTCGTTTGCCACTCGTTCAGCAGCGTAGACGCGCTCCATGATGCGCTGCGGTACTGATACCCCGCCGTACTGATAGGCAGGCTTGAGAATGTCAGCGACAGGGAACGGGATGAAAACCATCAGGTGTGATCGGTGATAGCGTTTACCGTTTATCATCCAGTGCGTCGGCGTCATGAATCCGGGTTTTTCAGGATTTGCCATTGCCGCACCGCTCAGCTCTGGCGTGCACCATTGCGGATCAACCTGAACAATACCCCGATAACTGAATGGCGTGATGCCATCGGGATTAAACGGTTTTTCGTAATATTTCGGGTCTGTGCTGCGGACATCGAATAGCGCGACGCGAATACCGAATGTGCGACCGAACGACACGTAATCGCGCATCTGTCCGGTAATATCAAAATGCTCGTCGTAGTGATTAACCAGCGACAGCACGTCAGGAGGCAATTCACCGCCGCCAGACTTTTTAACGGTGTAACCGCGCCGAATGGCATCGCGCCCCGGCATCACGCACGCTTTATTAATCAACCAGTGCTGCGCAATCAGCGCACACAGCGTGTGACCGAGGAAGCCCTGATTTGCATACCACAGCGCGAGTGAATGGCTGAATGCCCCGTCAGCAGACACCTCTGGAGATATCAGCGATCCGTCACCGTCCATGCTATCCATTGTGCCGGAAGGCGCTGCTGTGGGTACTTTGCTAAAAATGCGCGTCAGCACGCTGCTTAATGCGCTGGTGACCGATCCACTATCTCCGCTGATTGCGTGAGTTGAAAAGAAGCTCTCGCGCTGCACAGGCGGGTTTTCAGCTTTGCGTTTCTTTTTCCTGAACCATCCCACTTAAAACGCTCCTGTGGCCTGAATGTTGTAGAAATGAAAAAACCGGAGTGGTTAGGCTCCGGTTTCGTTCAGTAGAATTGATTGAGATAAAAAACAGATATCAGCCCACGAAATCGCTGTTATCACGTTGGATTTGTGCTGCTTTTCGTAACTACATCAGTGCTAACCCACCAACCAATCATTAGTTTAAAGTGGTATTTTAAATATAAGTTCAGATAAGCACCATTATGTTAAATAGAGGAAAAACCGACCGTTTTTGATGAGCCATTTATCCAAAAAAGCCACGGCGAGTTTTGACCGGAGCGAACGCCATAATGAAACCATCTGCAACGTTTGGGGATTTAACTTCACGCTTTGCCAAATCCTTTTTGCTCTCAACCTTAACGCGCCCGTTTTTGTCGAAGTCACGCTTTGGCGTGGATAGCTCAAATTTCAGCTTATCTAAAAATGGACAATCACTATCAATACTGATCATTTCGTCAACAGGGAACTTCTCACCATGCGTTACGGCGTTGAACGTATTGCGGAAGCGGTCAGCAACTAGCCACCAAGACTGAGCTTTGAGGTTTGAGAAGAAATCCTTGTTCTTAATGCCAGGTTGATACTCTCGCTCTGGTTCATGAACATCTGCGCCAGCATTGAATTTATGATATTCCACCAGCTTGGCGCGTCGCCCCTCCTCCTTCTGCCGCTCTTCGTTGATCTCGGCAAACTTAGATCCACATGAAGCACCAACACCGATTGAGTCGTAAACCACCTCAGCATCACGCTCCAGCGCAACGTTATACGTCCGCTTGCTGCTTTTCATTAACTCGTCTTCACGGGCCTTCCATTCGTCAGCCCAGAACGCGACAGAGCCGTGAGAAAAAACATTTGCGCACTTATCTTCTCCGCTGTCTGCTACGTCAAAGCCAACGCGTTTACGCCCTTCGGCCTTGAACCCTAACTTTTTATGAGCATCAATAGCCGCTTCAATCCACGACAGCTTAATGATCGCCTCGTCGTCATCCGTGCGAGGTACACCGAGGTAAACGTGATCAAACGCTTCTGGGTCGCGCGCTTTAGCTGCCTCGATAACAGTTTTAATCGTGTCACTCAAAAACGGGTTTTCATCGTAGTTAATTTTACGCACCAAGGTGTTTGGTGGTGGCTCGACAACAAAATTTCTCCAGACGAAATCTGTAACCAGTCGCGGGTTGAAGATAAACCAACATTCCGAGCCCTCTTTACGAATTGTCGGTTCCAGTATCTCCCACTGCGCCTCGGTCATCGCGTGCGCCTCTTCATTCCAAAGCACATCTACGCCTTCCAAAGATTTGATCTCTTCAGTGTGACGCCATAGGCCATAGAAAATGAATTCCGCGCCTGTGTGCCGGTTGATTATTTTGTTATCCATAATGCGGAAGCGGTGACGCAGCCCAAACCTGTTTATCTGGATTCTTAGTAGGGCGTAAACTGACTCCTCGATTTTGTTCTGTATCTGACGAGTGCAAAGGAATCGTAGAGGGTAATTGTCAGCCAGAAAAATAGCGATCCCAGCAGCATCCCACGACTTACTTGATGTTCGCCCACCATATAAAACTTTATTCCTTGCCTTTGTCGTCCAGAACGGGCGCAGCGCTGGATTCAGTGTTGGTTTCGATATCTGCATAGAAGTCATTCAGTCCGCGAGGTGCGTTGTCATTTGTATCACCGACTTCACGTTTAAGTCGGTCAACCTCAAGGCCGACTTTCTCAGTTGCAGCCAGGCGGTAATCGGTATCTGCGAATATTTTCCCAACGGTGGCCAGCGTTCCGGTTATGGATTCAATGCGCACGGTATTTCGCATCATGGCTTTCTCAGCGGCGCTGATATTTTCAAGCAACCCCTTCTTCTCCTGAGGTTCCTTCACATCTTCCAGCTTGGTCATCCACCTTCCGATATTTTCGGCGGCAACAAGATTGCTGGCGCGTAACCGGAATAACTCATCTTCCAGTTGGAGCGCCTTGGCATCCTCTATCACTTCATCGCTCAGCAACAAACGGCGAGCGTATCCGCCATGTTTAAGGGCGTGCTGGTTACCGGGCTGGAATGGGTTAACGGGTGGTGCGGTACGCGATCCGCGAATCGGTTTCGTTTCCTGATGATGTTCGGCCTTCCCTTCCGCGCGCTTTTCGCCATCGCCAGATTTAACGGGGCTTTGAGTGGTACGCGCACTATTTTTTTGCGTACCGCTTTTGCGTACTTGCGTACCTTTTTGCGTACCGCCTTTTTTGTTGCGTACCCAGCCCAGCTTTGCAGCCTTTTTCCGTATGGCTCCCTCGGTTATATCGTGCTGTGCTGCTATTTTATAGAGGGACAACACTCCGGCGCAGTAGGCCTTCTCGATGGCCCCCCAGTCCGGTGTATTGGGCATATCATCCTCGCTTTGATAAAACCATTACGCTATTCACTCACTCAGGAATGAATGGTGTGATGGCAATAAAAAACCGCCCGTAGGCGGTTCACATAGTATTGCTAGCAATTTCAACCACCAGGGCGGTTAACCGGGTTAGTTATCTCAAACAAACGCACAACCTGATCAGTACCACCGTCACTTACAACGGTGCGAATGGTATTGTCTTCGCGAGGAGTGAAAGTCACTTCAACTTCATAACCCATTGCTGCATGTTCATCACACAAATAAGCATTTGTGTTATGAGCCCAAATAGCAGATAAATCATCAAGTTCTCGACGAAGTCTTACCCCGATGATTTTATTTGCTAACCGTCCACAACCACTGATAATACATGTTCCAGACATGTTTTTTCCTTTTGTTGGTTAACCATAAAGGAAAGTACCACAGATCCGGAGGTTATTCAGTAGTTTTGCTAAATGTAACAAATCCATTCAGGCTATTCTGCTCTAGTCCAACGCGATTTTTTGCAACCTCACAATGGGATGGCAATAGCTCGAAACCAATAGAGTTTCTTGAGAGCCTCTCAGAAACCAACAATGTTGTTCCTGAGCCTGCAAAAGGATCCAATATGACATCACCTGGTTGTGTAAAAAGTTTGATAAACCACTCGGGGAGCGATTCAGGGAAAGCTGCGCTATGGCTTTTATTCCCGCATTCAGTAGCCATGTGCAGAACGTTGGTAGGATAAGCCATCTCCCTTTCTTGCCAGTTGGATATGTTTTTTCCAAACCCGCTCCCAACACGCGACTCATCCCGGATAGTATCTTTTGCGCTGAGTTTTTTCAGACGATCCTTCTTCCAGTCACCCATAGGAACCATTACTGCATCTTGGTACATTGCGAATTTTTTTGATTTTGTAAAATGGATACAGCGCTCCCAAGAATCACGAAACCGGTTTGGCCACTTGCCAGGAAATGAGTTTTTTTTATGCCAAATGTACTCTTCCGTCCACAGCCAACCTAACTGGCGCATACGCAAAATCAACTCAAGCACGTATGTATGTCTTTCTCCATTCACCGCTTTTTCTTTGATGTTAAGCACAAACGAACCTGTTGGCTTGAGAACGCGATGTAACTGCTCAGCAATTGGGGTAAACCATTCCACATACTTGTCAGGTGAAATTCCGCCATAGGTGCCTTTTCGCTGATCGGCATACGGTGGGGATGTAACAATAAGATCAACGGATGAATCTTCCATCATGGATAATAAATTAAGACAGTCACCCTGATAGAGATGTGTTCCATCGGTTTTGATATTTATGGCGGTTTTTTTTAACATCCCGTTAGACCTCAAAATGAAAGTCATTGGAGCATACCAGCCCTATCAATGAAGGTCCAGTTATTTATGAATAATGGAGCAACCTTTATAGCCCCCATCTCATCGCGTCAATATCTCTGATTGCCCGTTTATCAGCGTTACATTTCTCTATCACTGTCAGTAGTCGTTCATTCAGTTCAACGCTATCGCCGTATGTCATCTGATAAGGAATTTCCGGTACGATGCAGTCAATCAGCAATTCGGCGGGAATCGGCGCCACCGGAGCTGGCACGTATTCTGTACGCGTGTTCGCGCAGCCGGTTAACCACATCAGCAGGAACATGATTAGCAGCGCATCTCTCACCAGATAGCGATTGACGTATATAAACAATGCGCGTCTCAGACTCATTCTGTATCTGCTGTTTTGCATCTGCATTCGCTCGCGTAATTGTGTTAATGATGCGCATAGATGTGATGACGTTTGACGTTATCGTTTCGGCGCGTTGCTCATTTGCAGCTGATACATTGCTATCACGTTCCGCAGCATCAGCATCCCAGCGCAACCCCTGAACGTAACCGCCAATCACTATTCCAGCCACCAGCCCAACGAGTAGTGATTTTACGTCGCCAAACATAACTCACGCTCCACTGCCCGACGATCCACCAGCCCCCGCCAGACTTTGCCACCAGCTTTATTCCATCGCTTTAGCTCGTCGCACGCTTCTGACGTGTCGCCTGCATTCAACTTACGCAGCATTGTTGAGCGAGTCAGAGAACCAACACCCACGTTGTACGTAAACGAAATCAGCGAAGCTTTGCGAAAATCGCTCATTGGAACTTTGACGTGTCGCTCGACAGCCGCAGCAACCGGAGCCATATCTTTTTCCAGCAACTCATCGCACTCAGCTTGCGTGTACGTTTTTCCGATGATGATATCGGATCCCGTATGCCCATAGCAGACTGTCAGGATTCCGGCGACATCGTAATATGGCGTATATCGAACGCCCTCAAACCACTGAATGAGAACGATAGCAATCGCCAGAGCGCCACCACCGGCGGCTTTCGCAATGCGTGCTTTTAATGTCGGGTTCATGCATCCACCTTTCTTAGCGCTTCAGCCACAACCTCAACAGCAGACGGGCGAGAATCAGCTGGTTTGTTTTTTGCTTCATCCAGGTAGTTCTGAAGCAGGCGCGTCCGCTTCTCTTCTTCCCGGCGCTTTTTGTTCGCATCAAATCGCCCGTAAATGAACGACACGATTGAAATGATTACGCCGATCGCACCGAACGCGAAATAAATAACGTCCTGCGTTGTCCATCCCAGCGCACCCGCTATGGCGGCAAGCCACGCGAAAAATTGGGTAACGATATTCCCCGGTTGTTGGTCCATTCTCATGTTCTCCACCTCCCGGATGGTCGGCGCTGTGTGAAGGAAATAAAAAAGGCCACGCGGATGCATAGCCTTATGGGGTGCCAGAATCGTCTGGCTGCTTGTCGTCGCGTTTGCTATCGTTAAATCGCCAAAAGTAACCATATCAAACACGAGGAATTAAATGAGCGAATCAAATAAACCTTCTGGAGAAAGTAAGCCGCAACCAGCACCACAGCCTAAGCCGGCACCACAGCCAGCCGAAAGGAATCTGAGAACGGGTTATACATTCGTTGCTGATTCTGCTGAAAACATCAGAAAGAAAAGTAAGTAAGCACTGAAATTACAAGTGCACAAACAGGGGTGAGGATTGTAGCGATTCTTACCCTTTCCAGTTCTCGACCTATTCTGGCGTTCTCTTTTTTACTCATCTCGGCCATTCTAGTTAAATCTGCCAGCCGGTAACGCCTCAAGACGTTCAATGTTGATCGTGCTGCTGAAAGTCCTTTCGATTCAAAACCAGAGTAATCATCTTCAGTAAATCCCTTATAACCATCATGATACAGCGCATAGGGTGTCGATGACACGAGAGCTCGCGACCTTACAGCGAGGACGCGACGAACAAGATAAGCCGCACACATTGCCCAGTAGACTAAAAAAACAGACATTCCAGCGGTGAGGTAATCCAAGCCTGTGCGTTGCGTCAACAACAAAAAAGACGAGCCAACACCAGCGATAAGTATGCTCAATAATTTCTGACCGTTTTCCTTATTAAGCGCGTTGGACTGATGAATTTCCCGGATACAGTCCTCTCCCTGTTTTTCCAGAAAAGCCACGAGATCATCGTCGGCATCCAAAAAATAATCATCAGGTAGGTTTTTCATTTCTTCCCCATTTGCATATTGCAATGCGTCGAATTTTAGCCGAAAGCTATTAACCGGAATACTGTGACGAAAAAAGGCCACGCGTTAGCGCAGCCTTGAGTGATTATTTTGAGGGTGGCAAGTTAAGCGACCACCAGTTCCAAGCGCAATCCCATTGCAGAGATCGCCTTTTGAATTGTGTCTATTTTCGTTGAGTGATGCAGATCAAACAGTCGGGTTACCTCCTGTTTTTTTACACCCATGCGTGACGCCAGCTCAACCTGAGTTAAGCCGGAATCAACAAACGCATTCAGCATTAAAACCTTAGCAGCAATGCTGGCCGGAACCTCTACGCAATCACCCGTTATGTTACCTGGTGCCGGAATACGCTGGTTATCCTCGAAATAAAACTCGAAGGCTGTAACCAGCGCATCCAGCGCCTCTTTTAACGCGTCTTCCCGCGTATCCCCTTGCGTCAGGGCTTCCGGTATATCAGGAAACGACACAACGTAGCCGCCTGAATCCGGGTCTAAATTTACTGGATATCGCATATCGTTATGATGAATCTCTGCGAGTAACCAGCCCCGAAGGGCTGGTTTGTTATTTCAGGCCAAGCTGTTTCAGTATGGCCTTTCGCAGTGGTTCTTTTATCTCAGCGCTCGGGTGCCTCGGCATTACACTTCGGTTCCCGTTGTATCTCAGCTTCAAATGGTTTGTACCGTTTGAAACCTCAACCCCCTGAGATTCAAGCCACCGCCTGAACTCGCTTTGCTTCACCACTCCTCCAATCTGTTGAACATGGAATTATAGTAAACATTTTTGATTACCATGTCAACATTTTTGATTACTTTATGCGGTGTAAATCTATCTGCTCACCCAGCCACTTAATGATCGGAACCGCCATAGAATTTCCCAGCGCGTGGTAACGTCGCGTCATTGATGTACCACCAAGATCAGTGTAGCCAACAGGAAACCCCTGTAACCGTTCGCATTCAGTAGGGGTGAGCCTGCGAACCCTGACAGGGTTCGTTTCTGTAATCAGACCGCCGAGCATCGCCATATCCTGTGATGACGTTCCGGTGTAGTTGGCCACCAGCGTTCCTGTGTAGCGCGGGATCGCGTCTATGCAGTAGGTTTTGAATTCTCTTTCAATGCCTGAATTAGCGCCTGATTCGGATTTTTTCGGCGCTCCATAATAGTTTTTAGAGCGCGGGCGCACTGGCTGGGACTCAAATAAAGCGGCTCCGGGATCGAAGTCTGGTCGAGCGCTTGCAATAACAAACACTCGCTTACGCTGCTGGGCGACTCCGAAAAATTTAGCATCGAGAACTCGCCAAGCAACGGTGCGCGATGGTCCAGACACAATACCAGCGTTCGGCCATCTTCCCCTTGCTGGCTGTAATGCGCTACTTTCTCCGGCCAGCGCGCCGAGAAAGCAACCGAATGCGTTGTCTGCACTGTTTAATACCCCTGTTACGTTTTCCCAAACAATAATTGATTCCGGCTTATTTTCGCCCTTTCGCACGTTGTCTATTGCGTCGGCAATATCAACAAATGCCAGCGTTAACTGTCCTCGCGGATCGCTTAAACCCTCTCGTCTACCCGACACGCTGAACGCCTGGCACGGCGTACCACCGATTAAAATATCTGGTGCTGCTATCTGTCCCGATCGTAATAACGATGGGGCGTTAAGCATATTGCCAATGTTATTCACGCTGGGATATCGCGTATTCAATAACTTGCATGGGAATGGTTCAATTTCGCTGAACCACGCAGGGTGCCAACCCAAACCTTTCCACGCAACGCTGGCAGCTTCAATGCCTGAACATACCGATCCGTAGAATAGCGGGGGTTTTTGGTCTTTTATCAAACTGGTCATATATACAGTATTCCGATAGCATTGGCCCGTCTGGCTAGACGATTGGGCCTCGGTTTACTTCATGACCTAGTGCATGGGTAAATGATCGCTGGCAGTCTGACCACTGTTAGTGATCGCCCATTTCCTGAAGATAGAAAAAAGAAAACCCCGCCGAATGGCAGGGTTTGATGATTCAGTGTGCTTTACGCGGAGTAATCCACTATTTGAATGATACACACCATTTTCGGACAAAATCAAGTGCTTTTTATTCTGTCATCTTTTTGAATGCAATATCAGCTCGCCCCTCTTCTCTGTCGCACTTGTCCACCAGCTTTTCAAAAAAAGGCTTCCAGTTCCGGTTCCATGTCCTCTCTTGCAGATCAGGCAGTAGAGCGGAGATAGCTCGATATGCGGCCGATCCTGGTTGCCTCCTGTACCCACGCCCAGCGCAACGATCGCACCCCTTGTAAACAGGAGCGCCCTGACGCTTCGACTCGTCCATGTCGCGTATCTTCCCAGTACCGTTACACCTGCAACGCGCCAGCCTGACGCCCTTTCCGTCACAATGTTTGCATTTCTCGGTCACAACCTCGACAGCTTTTCTCTCCGGTATTTTCTCCTCACCGTCCGCGCCAACATATCCGGGGTATTTGACAACTTCACGGGAGGATTGAATAAGCCCCTTACCTTCGCAGTTAGGGCATTTAATGCTGGTGGACGCAGATCGGGAATACTCCTCAAACGCCAATCCCGATAGAATCACCATGCAACGCCCTAGCTTGCCGCCAGCGGCTTTTGTTACCAGTTTCGGTGCGGTGCGTTTCGCGTATTGCGTTAGTTCTGCAATGGCTCGTTCTTTATCCTCTTCACTAATCCCTGCCCTGCCTAACAATGCTGATACACCAAACCCCGCCTTAGACTGGCATAGGCCAATAGCCCCCATCATGTCGGTGCCTGTTAACGCATCCGAGCTGGTGTTCCGTGATGTGTCCGTAATCTGCTGGGATTTAGGGCTGAAATATTTTAAGGCTGATTCAATACGCATTAGCCACACTCCCCCACCAGATTTAAAATGATGTTATCTGTCTTCTCGCCCAGATCGTTTAGGCTTTCGTTTTCCAGTACCCATCTGCAAACATCTACAGCCTCACATCGAGATACCGGCTTAATGGTTGCCAATCGCTCCCGCAAGTAGTCCTCCCTGTCTCCTATATGATCGCGATCGCTATCACCGTATTCATACCCCAACTCTTTGGCGGCGCTATCACGCATCCAGTAAAGCCAGCCCCAATACTGAAACTCGCGCACCACATCAGACAGCGTTTCCGGCTCTGGTAGTTGCCCCCTGAAACCCTTTGACATGGCGTACCGCTGTTCGGCAACCTCAAAGACTCGTTTTCCGTACATGCACTTGTCTTTGATCTCTTTTTCCGTCCACCCCCAGCACGTTGAATAAACATCAGCCATTTCACCAGAGAGCATTCTTTTTTCGGCTTCAGTGTCTTCCAGTGCGGTTTCGTAGTCGCCAAAAACAGCCCGTACCTCTGAGGCTTTGCTGATTCCCTGCCTTGCCCTGTTGATGTATCCCTGAGGGTTATCCATAAGAAACGTACCAAGGGCGGCTTGCATCGGGTCAGCACCGGATTTGATTAGATAATCCGAATAGTGCCGTTGAGCATCCTTAGGGGTTATCTTCAGCTTTTTTAGCGCTTCTTCTGCTGCTGGTAAATGTGCTGGTTCATTCAGCTTGATGACTTCCAGCACCCACAAGTAAGCATCGGTTTGTTTATGGCCCGTAATCGCTCGCTGGGGTGGTAGCGGCTTCGTTGTCGCCATCTCCGTACCGTGTGACTGTGACGGGATGGTAAAAAGTGTTTTATGTTCTTGGTTATCAGTACGCATTGTCACTCCCGTTGCGATAGCTTTTTTTGTATGGGCGAGATCTTCCGGCCTGCTGAACTTCAGGGGTGGAAAGTTTTTTCGCCTCATCCTGGTTGATCGGGAAAAAATGCCCGTTGAAGAAACGGCGATACACCGTACCTAGTGGGCCATTTCTGTTTTTAGTAATGTTTATTTCGGCAACCCCTTTAGCGGGTGAGTCGGGGTTATAAACTTCGTCGCGGTACAGCATCATGATGACGTCAGCATCTGCCTCTATCTCCCCTGAGTTCTTCATATCAGCGTTAACTGGGCGTTTGTTTACTCTGGATTCCACGCTTCTTGATAGCTGACTCAGGGCAATGACGGGCGTACGCTGCGTCTTTGCAATCCGCTTCAACCCCTTTGATACGTCACCTATTTCAAGGTCGTAACGTTTGCTGCCCTCTGTTTTAATCAGGCCGAGATAGTCAACGATAACCAGTACCGTTTCCGGGTGGGCTATTTTGTGTGCTGCCGAAATGCTCTCTATTTCCGTAACAGTCAGTTCCGAAGCATCAATGATCCAGATAGGGCGGCCTGTCATCTGACCTATACCCCGAGATATCCGCGCCCAGCTCTCATCATCAAGGTGTTCAGGTGCTCTCAGTTTGGATACGGGCAATCCACCAGCCGCAGAAACCATGCGGTCTGTTATCTGGTCATCAGACATTTCCATGCTGAACAGCAGAACGCCGCCGCCTTTAGCGCTGACGCTATCGGTGATATCAAGCACAGATTCCGTTTTCCCCATCGATGGCCGCGCGGCGATGAAAATCAGATCGGTGGGGTCGAATCCGCCAGTAAGCAAATCCAGATCCTCAATACCGGTTAGCAATGATCGCCCGTCGCTCTCTCCGGCCATTTTGGCATCCAGGCGATCGACAACGCGGGGCAGCAGCTCGTCAATGTGAATCGGGCTAATAGTGCCTGAGTTAAAACTGAGTGCCGCAATCACACCCTTTGCATCATTGACCGCTCTCACTGCCTCTTCCGGCGTTCTCGCTCCCCCGATAATCTTCTGTGCATTGCTTAAGGCGTCTTCCGCTTCCCGAATGGCCGCATTGCGCAACAGTGAATCTGCATACGGCTTCAACATTGCCGTTCCTTGCGCGCTTCTTCCGGTTTCGATAATGATTGCTGAATAGGTCGGCATGGCATCACTCAGCAAAACAGGGTCAATCACTCCGGTTGTTTTTGCCTGCTGGCGTACCCCTCTGTAAATTTCACGAAGCTGAAGCGAAGCAAACGCCCCCTCAGGCACTCGGTTGATAATCTCCAAAACTTCACTATCCAATCCGCGCAGGAACAGGCAGCCAATAAAAGCGCTTTCGATATCGTAATTTCTCCAGAAAGACGTCATTCAGTCACCACGCCTTTCTGTGTTCTGTAGCTGTTCCAATCAAACACCAGTACGGCGCCGTCACTCTCGCTCATGCGATCGGTCAGACGTTCGCCGATGGCCTCTGAGATTTGCGCCGGCGTCAGGTTGCTGATCAGCACAGTCGGCATCATGTTTTCATATCGCGTGTTGATGATGTCGAACAGCACCACCTGTTCAGCATTGGTGCCGTACTGCACGCCCACCTCATCGATAATCAGCAGGTCACAGCCGGTATACATCCCGATCAGCTCGTCCTCGGTAAAGTCGCCGCTGCGCGACCATGCGCGTTTGAAAGCGCGGATCATCCGCATGACGGACGTGAGTAACACATTGGCGCGATGCTGGCGGATAAGCGTCTTTGCCAGTGCGATCGCCAGATGGTTTTTCCCTGTTCCTGGCTTCCCGCAAAGAACTAACCCGGTTCCAGCCTCTAACATGCTCGGCCATGACTTGGCATAAGCGCTCACGATGCTGGCCACTTCTTCCGCCTTAGGCGTAACAGGGTGGAAATTGGAGAATTCGCAATGTTCGAACCGCGGCGGGATGCGTACAGCCTCCAGCAACGAGGATGTAACAGCACGGGAGTAATCACGTTCGGCATTGTCGATTTCAGCACGCACGCAGGCGGGGCAATCCGATAATTTATCAAGTGCGCGACCGCGAATCTCAACAGAGGCACGATAGCCGGTATAGCCGCCGTGCGTCGGGCAGTGCCCGTTCTCCATGGTAACCTGCTGGTAAATCTCATTAGGGCCAGTTAGTCGCCCTTCCCCCAACGCTTCAGCGTGGCGCAGATCAGCGATCTGGTTTTCGAGTTTTTTGATGGTTTCGCTATACGCGCTCATGGTTTCGCCCCCTTAGCCCAGACAGGAATATCCGTTGCTCCGTAATCGCGGGATGAAAATCCGGTGTGTTGGCTTACAGCACGCACACCGCCTGATGCTGGTGGTGCCTGCCACGATTCGTTGAAGTGTTTATCGGGGCCGAAGAACGTGGCAGCCTGCTTGACGTATTCCGATCCAGATTTTCCGGTAGCGGTCACGAATGCCGCGTAACGCTTCACGCCATCCAGCATGGTTTCGGGGGTTACCCCTTCCTTGAGCCGGGCATTCCACGCCTTGTACGCTGAATGCTTTGGATTGCCGCCAGCGCGCTTAGGGTAGGCTTGCCACGCAGTTTCAAACTCTGGTGAATATTCCTGCTTGGCAGAGCGTGACGGCATAGCGGCGTCAGCCGATGTGCCAATAGGTTTATTTGTAGAAGTCTCTGTATGTGTAATCTCTGTAGTAATCTCTGTATACGTCTCACTTTTCGGCGTAGGAGGGGTTACATCAGGATGTAAGAGGGTGTTCCGTTTCAACGTAATAGGGGTTACAGTTTCGCGTGATACCTGTTCCGCTTCTGCATGGGTGGTTATTTCGTTCACTCGTTCAGCTATCGGCTCCACGAAAAGAACGTTACTCAGCATCATCCCTGTTTGCGTCTGAATGGTACGCAGATCCAAAGTAATTAACCCTGCATCACGTAGGCGTTTTAGCGCGTCCGTCGTCTCACGCTTTGAAAAGCCGAACTGGTCTGCAAACGCCTGATAGCTGCGCTGTAATTTGTCACCATGAAAACGCTTGCGATATCCGGTAACAGCTCCAGTCTGCTCGTCTCTAACCTCCGCAGGGCGATACCAGTAAACAATATCGGACAGCAAAACAATCGCCGTACTATCTGGCTTACCACTGGGCAACGTGACATGGCGCCACCAGTTAGCCGGGATGACATTTCCGGTAAAATTTATGCGGCCGATAGCCATTACGGATCCGGTTGGGGTGGAAGTTGTCATGCGGCACCTGCTAATTCTTTGTCGTGAGTGAACTCGCCGTTCCAAGTTTTCTTCATGGGCAGGCCGCCTTTTAGGTATTGTGGATAAAGCCAGATAGCCCCCTTCCGTAATAAAATTGGCGTGTAGGCATCGAAACTATCGAAATCGCCTGGCTCTATTTGGTTGTGTCGTTCAGTAAGGTACTGATCACGCGCGTAAGCCTTAACTCGCCATGCTGGGCGACTGGATTCAGGGCGCTCGTCATACAACCAGTTATGCTCTTCCAGAAACGCACTAACCCGCTGAACGTTGACGCCATTCAGTTGTTTGCAGAATTTCACTGGCGTAATGCCTGGCTTAAACAGGTTTTCCAGATGCTCAATGTACTGAGCTTGACGATGGGCATAACCAATCGCCTTATTCGTGGCTTCATACTGATCAGCCCACGCACGCGCGGCAGCTGCTGGATCGCTAAAGTTTGGAATTTCACTGACGGGTGAAAGGCTGTAAGAACCGGTACGGCGAATTGTCGGAATCACCTCAGACGTAACCCAGCGCTTAAAGTGCTTAGCTTTCTTTTTCCGGCTTTTAAGGATTAGTGAGTAGAGGCCAGATTCATTAACCAGCAGAGGCTTTCGACCTGAACCTAAGTAATGTTTATATTCAGCCTTATCCTCTTCATCAACAGCCTGTAAAGCCATTGATGCGTTAGTTAGCTCCAGCGCGGTGCACACGTCCATAGCGAAAAACCATGGTGTCTGATTAATCAATACGGTGCGCACTGAAGCTAAAATTTCACCAGCGCTTGAATTAAAATCGAATGTTCTGATATCGTTACTCATGATTTATCTCCCCGATCAAAGTAGCCGGTCAGAGGTGCCACTCTTTCCGGCTTTTCTTTTGCCTGTTTTCCGTTCCGCTGCTGTCGTTTGTCCAAGAGCCCATTGACGAGCGCGGAACAAACAATCATCGAAACAACCTCCTTTTTTGCTGGCCTGCGACATTCGGCGATAATAATCAACGCCGTGCTCTGCCCCCCCCCTGCGACACCTGAAGGAAACCCCTCAGCCACCAGCGCGGCTGTTATGTGTTTGCGTATGAATTGCTCTGGTGACATGTCACACCTCACGTTACTTGGTGTGTGGAAATACATCAGGAAGATCGGGACGAATTTCATGCGCCTGAACCAACCCATTTGTAGCTCTTACAATGCGCATGACATAATCAGCCTTTACCCTGCCACCATTTAGCCACCGGAACACAGCTGGCTGGGAAACGCTGCAAGCTCTAGCTAACGCAGCTTGCCCCCCAACGGCATCTATCGCTTTCTTGATATACTGGTTGTGATTAGCGCTCATTTTACTTACCAAAAGTTATAAGTGATGAGCGAATAATAGATTCTTGATTAACCCAATGCAATAACTTAATGTAATTGCCAGTTAATAACAAAAGGTATAGAGTTATCAGGATGAAAACATTCACAGAAAGATTGAATTTTGCCATGGAGAACGCTGGGGTAAGTCAAGCCGCCCTGGCTAGCGCTATTGGGGTTTCTCAACCATCAATTTGGAAGTTGGTTACAGGTAAAACACAAACCAGTAGAAACGTTATCGAGATAGCGAAAGTCTTAGGTGTTCGCCCAGAATGGCTGGCGTCCGGTGACGGAGTAATGAAATCGGATAACGTAAATCCTCATTATTCAGAGTCAACGATCCCGCCTGAATCCGAATGGATTGGCGTTGATGCGTGGGATAAAAACAGCCCTTTACCCAATGATGAGGTTGAGGTTCCGTTCCTGAAGGACATCGAGCTAGCTGCAGGGGATGGGAGCCTAACGGAAGATGATTACAACGGGTATAGATTAAGGTTCTCCAAATCCACACTGCGTCGTGTAGGTGCAAACACGGATGGTTCTGGTGTGCTGTGCTTTCCAGCTAGAGGAAACAGCATGGAGCCTATAATACCGGATGGAACCACTGTAGCTATTGATATACATAATAAAAAAATTATTGACGGAAATGTATACGCTATTAATCAGGATGGATGGAAGCGTATAAAAATACTGTACCGTGTAGGCCCTGATCGCCTCAGCATCAGAAGCTATAACACAGCTGAGTATCCACCAGAAGAGGTGGATATGCGGAGCGTTGAAGTAATTGGTCGAATGTTCTGGACATCAACAATTTGGTAACCCCACCCGGCCCCGAGCCGGGTTTTTTACGCCTTTTAATCCCCCCTCCTAAGTCGAAGATTTCTACATCAAGTATCCATCCATCCCTCAACGCAACCAATCCTTGACTCAAAGGCAATTTATTTTTTCTTTTAATTCAGCGACCTAATCAAAAACCAACAGTAAATTACCTTTTGTTATTGCAATAAGTTAAGTTATGAATTAACTTTGATTCATCGAAAAAAAAACACCAGAGGTTAATGAAATGGCGGTGAAAACCTTTTACCAGTTAGTAGATATTCCCGATGTAGGAAATAAAGGTGATACATCTTATATCGATTACTCGGCTATAGCTGAAGATACGGGGTCAAAAACTGCGTCAATTTTTGGTGCAATTAATTATATTAGCTTGCGCATTCTTAACTCCGGTGATGACGCTAACGAAGCTGATATGGATGAAATTCGGGATTTATCGTCAATCATTTGTGACCTTGCTGATTTGGGTATTGCCACAAATAAAATATGCAAAAGTGCGTCATTTTACTCAGGGGAGTTATATCAAAAAGAACGCGGGGAAATAAAATGACCGCTATGAGAAAAGATTGCAGTATTTATGATGGCAAATCAATTGATGCTAATGGTATTGATAATGCATTCCAATTAATCGACTTGCCTGTTTTTGTGGTCTCGCGTCATGGTCGCCATAAGAAATGCTTTAGCCGTGACACTGCCATTAACCGACTGGCACATTTCATGACTGAAAGGGTTTTCTTTCGTGCTGGCCTTAGCTCTCGTCAACCCGACATCAGAATCTATCGTGATGGCGAAAAGGTGTGGACGGGTGGCGAAGTGTTACCGCGATATCTGACGGCGCACAAGCGCTGCGAACGCCGCATTCGTCGGTTGCTTGCCAAAAAGAACAAACAGAAGCGGGATGCTGAACGCTGGAATAAAAAATTTAGCTCATGGGCTGCGAAGCATGAGGTCTTACTAGAGCAGAAGAAAGAATCAGAGAAAATTTATAACCAGTTAATGAAAGAAAGACCATTTTAATTAAATAGCACTCAAAAAAATTTAATTACAGCGTCATCGCTGGGGATTCCCACACCCTAAAATCAGTGAGGCACCAATTATGAATAGCAATAAACCAGTTAGCCAAATTGAATTGGAGCGCAAACGTATAGCCCGTTTATACGTTGATTTCTGCCAGCGTCATTACGGCAGCAGTGTAGCAATACTTAAATTGAGCGACGGCACAAAAACCACTGTTGAAGTTTCAGAAAACAACATCACCGCCTGCATGGTGAAATATATCGAAAGCGCAGGGGCAGAAGAATTCGGGTTGGAAGCAGCAACAAGCCAAATAAAAACGCTTTATATCAATATGCAGAATAAAGACGGCAGCAAATTAACACCGCTGGGCTTTGAAGTAATGAATGAAATGGTAGCAGCAGCAGTTAGTGATGCTATCGAAAATAACGGCGCTAACGTTCTGGAGGTGGGGCATGCCTAATAAAACACAGGATGCAGTTATTGAAGAATTCGCGGGTATGGCGATGCATCCTGAAGATGCGATCACCAATATCGCTGGATTGTTGAATGCGGGAATGTTTCTGATGAACACCAAATGCCACCGTAACATAGGCATTGAGTTAATTAACATCGCCCATGATTACGCCAGTGAGGTTTCTAAAGGGGGTAGCCATGCGTAATCAGTCCTCTCCCAAGTACCTATTTTTATTTCTTACCGGAAAAAGTGGCACACCGGATGCAGAAAGGTCAGCGATAAGTATCAAGGCAAGTAATGTGCGAATTGCATGGAGGTTGGTTAATCGCTCAGTAGCTTCAGGAACAAGTATAAAGCTGGCGGCGAAAATTCGCCTAACCAATGTTCCTTATAGCGTAACGAGCGACGCAGATGGCGCGGGGATCATCATGCTCTTTTCTAAAGCCACTTCTATGCAGGAAATCAACAATGCATGACCAAATCCCAACCATTACCGCCACGCTGCAAGTTACCCCTGATTTCACAGGGCGCGTGCTGGTGTACGTGAAGAACGGCAGAGCCACCAGCGACCGCCGACTATTCGATGATGAGATGGTGGCGGGACTCGATACCTTTCTGGAGCTGGCGCGTAAAGCTGGGTGGCATGTAACGCCACCGGATAGCGTAGCTGCTGTCACCAAGGAGATTAACCGATGAACAATAAATCAGCGGTCATGAATTACGATCCTAATTTAGTCCTTTGTGGGCGCATGGCAAAACAGATGGTGCGCCTAACTTTCGGGCAATGGGAGTACCGCGGCTTATTCGATGTGGCTGTGATGGGAAATATATCCGGTTTGGATGTAATTCGCGTTGCCGTAGAAAACCTGTATGAGTCTCTTCCGTGCGGGGTTATTCCGTTTGATGACATCAAGTACGCAATTATCGAGTTGGGCGAACTGACCTCGTACGACGAAGATTTACGCGAAGAAGAATGGTTGTTCGACATGCTCATAGGTGCAGAAATTATCAGTATTGAGCCAGGGGAACCACTGTGAAACAGGTATTTAAACTAGCCATGCTGACACTCTTTTTTTCATCCCTTGCAGGCTTTGGGGTTACATCTGGTTTTTATTGCTTTATCGGCGTCGCTCGACTGCTGGGGAGGCTTATCGGATGAAATTCAATTATCAGGACTCTGGTGCGGTAGCAACGCTGACTATAACCAGTACCGTTTTTGAGTTCCGTAAGCACAACCGAGTCGTTGATGCTGCTCTGTTCTCTGCTGACGTTCGGGCGGCGCGGTCGGGAGTGTTTCTGATGAAGTCGGTTCTATCCGGCAGAACACCCGCCGTGATGCGTGCGTATAAAGTGGTAACGCAGGAGATGGCGCGATGAATACACCTAATATTACAGAAACGCAGGAAGGACAGCGTCAGGCAGTGAAAAATCGCATTGATGTAGATAGCCTGAACACAATTGGCGATCTTTTGGTTGCTCTGTCGAGCATCAACCAGAGTATCAGTGATATCGACATTCAGTTGGAGTTAGGCAAGGAGCGCGATGCTGATTGGCGCCTTAGGGCTGGTATAGCCAAAAAAATATGCGGAAAGATTCGCCGCGCCATCTGCGACAAGTTGGCAATCTTACGCCAGCAAGATAAAGAACTTATGGAGGCAGACCGCCAACGGGTTTGTGAATTACTGGTAGACGAGATGAAGCGCTATCTGCCGAGGGCTGTATTTCTTGCCTGCGTTCACCGAGCAAAAATAAAGCATCAACTATTTTCCCAGTCAAGAAGCCAGCAAGTAACGGTCAAAGAAAGTACGGGAGCGGCTACCGATGGCGAATAAAAAAGAATTGGCGATGCTGAAAAAGGCGCTTTCGTGTGAAATTCGCGGCGTGGCGTTCCAGTCAAAAGCAGCACTGGCCGATAAGTTGTTTAACGATGGATTGCTGGAGCTGAAAAAGGAAAGTCAGCAAACACCATACGGCCTGATGACGTGGGAACATTACGTGCTAACGCACGCAGGAAGGATCGCATGCGGGGAAAGTTGCGAAGGTAAGGGGGTGGTAGAGTGAACACAATGTTTTTGTTGATGGCTGAATTTAATACGGCCACCATCCCCCTAGCAGATATTGCCGAGCGTTATCTAGGTATGAAGCCAGCTACCGCAGATAGAAAAGCCGGGGCGGGAGATTTGCCAATCCCTACGTTCCGGCTCGGTGACACACAGAAAGCACCGAGAATGGTGCACGTAAAAGATCTAGCCGATTTTATTGATCAGCGGAGAAAGGAGGCAGCAAAAGAGTTAAAGCACTGCTCATCATGAGCGCTGCTTTTTCAGTTCTTCCAGTCGCTCATGCAGGTTTTTAGGGTAAAGCTCTCTGTAAACCTGCCAGAGCACATTCAGGGATCTATGCCCAGTAACTTGGGCAACATCTTCTATGCTGAACCCGGCTTCAAAAAGCCTGCTCGCCCCCTCCCTTCTCATGTCGTGATACCGTAAATCCTCAATTCCCAGAGACTCCCGCACGCGCTGAAATCCAGCGGAAACTGATTTTGATACATAGGGGAAAATGAATTCAGATTTTTTTGGCTGTCGCTGAACGATATCCCACGCATCCCCCAGTAACGCTACTTTCATGTGATTTCCGTCTTTCTTGCGCGGGTCTTTCCTGTCACGAACTAATACGGCTCGTTGCTTTTCATCGATGTCATCCCAGCGTATACGACACACTTCACCAATGCGCATACATGACAGAATAGAAAAATTCAGGATATCAATGTAGGGGATAACTGCCGATCGATGCTCCTGCCGTGTTCTCAGCCCCTCTTCCAACCGATCTAACTCATCCCCTACAGGCCGACGATTACGACGTTGTGATTTACCGACGATACCTAGATTAACCAGAATGACGCGAGCATCAACAACAGGATTTGCAGAGTAATCAATACCAAAAATAGGTTTCGCCGCAGTCAGCACAGATGATAAATAGCTTAAGTCGTGTGAAACGGTGGCAGGGCCTGCCCCTGCTCCTGCACGCTGGCGACCATGCTCGACGACATCATTAACGGACAAGTCTGCCAGCATGACATCGGCTATATCACAATCCACCAGCATATTCAGAACGTAACCTTTCGTGCGTCCAACCTTCCCGCCCAGATCGGGATCGTTAATATACCGCTGAAGCAAATCCCGAACAGTTATCTTGCCAGCATCAGAATTAGATGGAATTCCGCGCTCTTCAATTTCAGCAACCCGGCGAGAACCCCATGCCTTAGCCTGGGCTTGTTTACCGAACGTCTTATTCTCTCTGTAAACGTACTTACCTTTTTCTTTCACGCCCACGGTACAACGGTAGCGCACGGTGCCATCGGCACGCGGCCTTTTCTCTATGCTATAGTAAGCCATACAATCCCTTTGCTTTCAGGCCCCCATACGCAGGGGTGCTGCATGGGGTGCCAATAAAGAGAAAATAAGACAAATTAAACATAAATGCACGTAAATATGACAAACAAAGAACCAAGAGAAAACGGCACACCACGCGGCATTGCACGGCCTACAACGCTTAACCGCTTCTCCATCGCGCCGATGCTCGACTGGACCGATCGCCATTGCCGTTACTTCCTTCGCCAGTTGACTGGCCAGACGCTGCTGTATACCGAAATGGTGACGACGGGCGCGATTCTTCATGGTAAAGGCGACTATCTGGCCTACAGCGAAGAAGAACATCCGCTGGCGCTACAGCTCGGCGGGAGCGATCCGCAAGCGCTGGCGCAATGTGCCAAACTGGCTGAGCAGCGCGGCTATGATGAAGTTAACCTGAACGTCGGCTGCCCGTCTGACCGTGTACAGAATGGCCGTTTCGGTGCCTGTCTGATGGGCGAAGCAGCGCTGGTGGCAGACTGCATCAAGGCGATGAAAGACAGTACCTCAATCCCGATTACGGTGAAAACCCGCATAGGCATTGACGATCAGGACAGCTATGAATTCCTGTGCGACTTTATTCAAACCGTCGCTGAACGCGGCGAGTGCGATACCTTTATCGTCCACGCGCGCAAAGCCTGGCTATCGGGCCTTAGCCCAAAAGAGAATCGGGAAATTCCGCCGCTGGACTATCCGCGCGTTTATCAGCTCAAGCGCGATTTCCCCGCGCTCACCATCGCCATCAACGGTGGCGTCAAAACGCTGGAAGAAGCCAAAACGCACTTACAGCATCTGGATGGCGTGATGATGGGGCGTGAGGCATACCAGAACCCTGGGATTCTGGCGCAGGTTGACCGCGAACTGTTTGGCATCGACACCACCACGCCGGATCTGGCTGGCGTGGTACGTGCCATGTATCCCTATATCGAGCGCGAACTCTCCAATGGTGCAGCATTAGGCCACATCACGCGCCACATGCTTGGCATGTTTCAGGGCATCCCCGGCGCGCGCCAGTGGCGACGCTACCTGAGTGAAAACGCCCACAAACCTGGTGCCGATGCGGCGGTGGTAGAACGTGCATTAGCGCTGGTTAATCTGGTTTAAAAAACACTAACAGTTAGTCTTTTTCATCAACTTTCTTTCTTTTCTCTTCCCGTCGCCGCTGATAAATCAATCACTTACCAGCGGCACATCTTGGCACGATTCTTGTTATAGCTTATGTATACCCTAAATAATTCGAGTTTCAGGAAGGCGGCAAGAGAAGGAATCCCGATGAGCTTACTCAGGTAAGTGATTCGGGTGAGTGAACGCAGCCAACGCACATGCAACTTGAAGTATGACGGGTGTAGCACGCAGAACTTTTCTCTGCGGTTTAACCGCTACAGGAGCGCACCATGTTGGAAATTTTCTTCGTTATTGGCTTTTTTATCATGCTGATGCTGACGGGCGTGTCACTGCTGGGCGTCATTGCGGCACTGTTTGTGGCATCCCTTTTTATGCTGATTGGCGGGCTGTTTACCCTGGCGATAAAGGTGCTGCCGTGGCTGATTTTAGCCGTCGTGGTGGTATGGCTGTGGCGCAAATTTAGCGGGCGTCCCGTCTACAATTCGCATCGTTATACCTATCGAAAACACACTTATCGTCAACGCAACGGGAATGAGTGGTGATGCCAGAAAGGGAAAAATCTGGGTTACACAAAAATGAGTTTCGCGCAAAAATGACGGGCAAGGCCGTATTTAACACTACCTTGTTTCAATAAGGCCTGTTTTAGTACAAAAGTGTGCGCCAACAGATATTTTTTCCCGGATGTGGCTGCTAGGATGACGCCACAGTTTGACACCTGATTGTCGTTTAAAGAGTGAGCAAACTAAGCCAGTTAAATAAAACACGGTGGCAAGCAAGCCACACGATTTCATCATCGTCAGGGAAATAATAGCTGCACAGCGGCACCTTCGTGACGATCACCACGCTGTACCCTACATACAGTCTGATGAAATTAGCGTAATGGCCAAGGCCTTTCAGGCAATAATACCGACTCTTCACGAGTCGGTATTATTGTCAGGCTCTGGCACTCAGCTCCAGCCGTTCGCCCGCACACCCCGTCACACCTCGCTATTGCAGCGACTCGCGCTTGTGTAGCTTCACACGAAAACCCGATGGCGTTACCGTAAAGGCGAAACTCTCCGTGACGGCCGATGCAGGCTGCTGCGCTTCTACGCGAAACCCGCTACACAGTGCATGAAACCCCAGTTTCACTTCCATTAATGCCAGCGAGCGCCCGGGGCACAGTCGCGGCCCTCCGCCAAAGGGCTGAAGATCGGAAAAAGCCGCCTTTCCGCGCTCAAGCCATCGCTCAGGCACGAAATCATAGGGCTGCTGAAATAACGCATCATCGAACCCGCTCGCATTCAGCATCAGCAGCAGAGGCGTCCCCTTTTTGATCAGGAAATCATCAATAACCGTGTTCTTCGTTGGCTCAAGGTACAGCAGCGGTGCAACGGGCTTGAGCCGCATCGATTCATACATCGCTGCTGTGAGCCAGGGCATACGCGGAAGCGGCCACGGAAGGATCGCGCCAGCCCCGTCAGCCGCCTCTTTGCACTCCTGAAACACGCACTCTTCTACCGAAGGTGCCGAGCAAAGCAGGAAACTCATCCAGGCAAGCGTATTCGCCGTCGTGTCCTCCCCCGCGAGAAGAAGCGTAATCGCATTCGCCACAATGTCGTCGTCTTTCAGCGTCTCGTCTTTTTTCTGCTCGGCGAGCATCACCTGTAGCATATTCTCAGGCGTTTCCATTAATTGCGGGTTTAACCGAATGCGTTTCCGTTGGCGATAAATAAATTCATCAACGTATTCGCGAATCTGGCTCAAACTTGCATCAAACTGCTTATCTCGCTCTCTCCTGATGTATCGCCATAGAGGAAACAAAGCACTACTGCGCTCGTTAATCACGGGAAACAGACGACGTAAACTTTGCGATAGCGGGTTATCCCCCTGCTCAAGCGTATTCACGTCTTCACCAAAAGCCAGTAATGACGTGATATCAACCGTGTAGCGCTTGAATTCCTCCACCAGCGCGACGGTCTCCCCGGTTTCAGCCAGCGCCGTAAAGCGGTCAGATAGCCGGGAGGTTACCTTTCTGAGACTGGGATAGAAATACTTCAGATGAGCGGGCTGAAACATCGGTTCCGTCAGCCTGCGCTGATTCTCCCACCGTTTCCCTTCCGATGAGAAAACCCCGTTCAGCCCGGCTTCCTGAAAAACAGACTCAATGCTGTTGATACGCCGAAATTCGTCGGGGCGGGATTTCATGATGGTACGAATCCATTCGGCGTCAGCAATCACGATCGCGGACGTCAGCCCCAGCCTTAAGCGATAAAAACGGCCATACTGCGCTTTCCATCCCAGCATCTGTAAGTGGATGTCGCTTCGTTTTAAGTAATCAACATGTCCGAGAAGGCCTCGGGTCGGGGGCATTGGCAGGCGTTTGATGGATCTCATACTCACATCCTTCTTTAGTGTGTTCAAAGTCAGGCGAGAAATAGCCTGCGAAAACAACCATCGAGATAGCGAAGAGGTAAAGAGAGAGCCATTTTTTGAAAAAATGCCGTTTATTTATGCTTACCGCCGCACGCGAAACAAGCGAGCGGCGCGGCTGATTGGGATAGCAATGATGTACGGCGCAGACAACGATTAAGACACAGCATCGGGATGACTGCCTGAGTCTATATTTTCGTCAAATCCTACAGAGGGGTGTTTAAGAAACAAACAGTCCGTTTTGGTTTTTTTGTTAAGAAGTAATACCGTGACAGCCCTTTTCCCGCAGTAGGGAAAGCGGCGAGGTTATCGCGAGACGTGCGATAACCTCATCACGTGATTAGCCCGGAATCAGCAGACATGACCCTTGTGTGCCACGGCTTTCCAGCGCCCGATGAGCCGCTTGCGCCTCCGGCAGCGCAAATTTCTGGCTCTGTGGCACGTCCACCGTAATCGCTCCGCTGGCGATCAGTGAAAAGAGTTCATTGCTGGCCTGTTCCAGTTCAGCACGATTGGTGACGTAACCAAACAGCGACGGACGTGTGACGTATAGCGACCCCTTCTGGTTCAGAATCCCCAGATTGACGCCGGTGACGGGCCCAGACGCATTGCCGAAGCTGACCATCAATCCACGGCGGCGCAGGCTATCGAGCGAGGCTTCCCAGGTATCTTTCCCGACCGAGTCATACACGACGTTCACCTTCTGCCCATCGGTCAGTTCCGCAACGCGCTGTGCAATGTTCTCGGTACGGTAATTAATGGTTGCCCAGGCACCCGCTTGTTTTGCCCGCTCCGCTTTCTCATCGGAGCCCACCGTCCCGATCAGCTTCGCCCCCAGCGCCTTCGCCCACTGGCAGGCGATCAGCCCAACGCCGCCCGCTGCGGCATGGAACAGGAAGACCTCATTCGGTTTGATTTCATACGTCTGACGCAGCAGGTAGTAAACCGTCAGTCCTTTCAGGAAAGAGGCCGCCGCCTGCTCAAAGCTGATGGCATCCGGCAGCAGCGCAACTTTCTCCGCGACCACGTTATGTACCTCGCTATACGCGCCCAGCCCGGACTGCGCATACACGACGCGATCGCCGACTTTCAGCACGCTAACCCCTGCCCCGACTTTCGTCACGACGCCCGCCGCTTCGGTTCCCAGCCCGGACGGTAAATCCGGCACCGGATACAAACCGCTGCGAATATAGGTATCAATAAAATTAATGCCAATGGCGCGGTTCTCAACCTGAACCTCTCCCGCTGCGGGTTCGGCAGGCGTGAAATCCACATATTGCAGAACCTCAGGGCCACCATAAGCCCGGAACTGAACGCGTTTTGCCATGTTATCTCCTTAATCGTGACGGGTTCATCGTCTCTCTATAATACGTATACCCTAAATAATTCGAGTTTCAGGCAGGCGGCAAGCGAGGGAGTCCCGATGAGCTTACATCGGTAAGTGATTCGGGCGACTAAACGCAGCCAACGCACATGCAACTTGAAGTATGACGGGTATATTGTGTTATTTCGGACGTGTGGCATATACAATGCCCCCTAATCCAATGGCAAATCAACCGGTAAAGAACCCGTTTCATGGCAGAGAAAAGACCCACCAATAAATCGAATGAACCCCGTGACCGCCAGATGGAAGGTCTGAAACTTCCGCCACATTCGCTGGAAGCGGAGCAATCGGTATTGGGTGGCCTGATGCTCGACAATGAACGCTGGGATAATGTCGCCGAGCGTGTTGTCGCGAACGACTTCTATAACCGCGCCCACCGCCTAATCTTCACCGAGATGCAGCGCCTGCTCGAAATGAGCAAACCGATCGACCTGATTACGCTGTCCGAATCGCTCGAACTGCAAGGTTCACTGGAATCCGCCGGTGGCTTCGCCTATCTTGCCGAACTGGCAAAAAACACCCCGAGTGCCGCGAATATCGGGGCCTACGCTGATATCGTGCGCGAGCGCGCCGTGGTGCGTGAAATGATCTCCGTCGCCAATGAGATCGCTGATGCCGGTTACGATCCACAGGGGCGCAGCAGTGAAGATCTGCTCGATCTGGCGGAATCCCGCGTCTTCCAGATCGCCGAAAACCGCGCCAGCAAAGATGAAGGCCCGAAAAGCATCGACCGTATTCTGGAAGATACCGTTTCCCGTATCGAGCAGCTGTATCAACGCCCGCACGACGGCGTAACCGGCGTGTCTACCGGCTATCAGGATCTGGATAAAAAGACTGCTGGCTTGCAAAAATCTGACCTGATCATCGTCGCCGCACGTCCATCGATGGGTAAAACCACCTTCGCGATGAACCTGTGTGAAAACGCGGCGATGATGCAGGATAAACCAGTCTTGATCTTCAGTTTGGAGATGCCCGGCGAACAGATCATGATGCGTATGCTTGCGTCGCTCTCCCGCGTGGATCAGACGCGTATTCGTACCGGTCAGTTGGACGATGAAGACTGGGCGCGTATTTCCAGCACCATGGGGATCCTGCTGGAAAAGCGCAACATGTACATCGATGATTCCTCCGGCCTGACGCCAACCGAAGTGCGTTCCCGCGCCCGCCGCGTGTTCCGTGAACATGACGGCCTGAGCCTGATCATGATCGACTACCTGCAATTGATGCGCGTGCCGTCGTTGTCCGACAACCGTACGCTGGAAATTGCGGAAATCTCCCGCTCGCTCAAAGCGCTGGCAAAAGAATTGCAGGTTCCGGTTGTCGCCCTGTCGCAGCTTAACCGTAGTCTGGAACAGCGCGCCGATAAGCGCCCGGTTAACTCGGATCTGCGTGAATCCGGTTCTATCGAGCAGGATGCCGACCTGATTATGTTTATCTATCGTGATGAGGTTTATCACGAAAACAGCGATCTGAAAGGCATCGCTGAAATCATTCTGGGGAAACAGCGTAACGGTCCGATTGGTTCCGTGCGTTTGACCTTTAACGGGCAGTGGTCGCGCTTTGATAACTATGCCGGCCCACAATATGACGATGAATAACGCAGCGCTCAGCAATGACAACACTGCACTAAGGAACAAGAATGAAAACGGCAACTGCCGTCATTAACCGGCGAGCTTTGCGCCACAACCTGCAACGTATCCGCCAGCTCGCGCCTGGCAGTCAGGTCGTTGCCGTCGTGAAAGCCAATGCCTACGGCCACGGCATGATCGAAGCTGCCCATACCTTTTGCGACGCTGATTGCTACGGCGTCGCACGCCTCTCCGAAGCGCTGGCGCTACGCGCCGCGGGCATCACCAAGCCCATCGTCCTGCTGGAAGGCTTTTTCTCCGCAGACGACCTCCCGCTTCTGGTGGAGCACCAGTTAGAAACCGCCGTTCACAGCCCTGAACAGCTTGCTGCGCTGGAGCAGGCCACTCTGCCACAGCCGATCCCTGTGTGGATGAAACTGGATAGCGGCATGCACCGCCTTGGCGTTCTGCCGGAACACGCCGATGCGTTTTGGCAACACCTGACGGAATGCCGCAATGTGGTGCAGCCAGTCAATATCATGAGCCACTTTTGCCGCGCCGATGAACCCGAAGCGGGAACCACCGAACGCCAGCTAGCCTGCTTCGATGCCTTTACGCAGGGTAAACCCGGCGCACAGTCCATTGCGGCCTCCGGCGGTATTCTGCTGTGGCCGCAGTCGCACCGCGATCGCGTTCGTCCCGGCATTATTCTCTATGGCGTGTCGCCGCTGGATAACGAAGACGCCGCACATTTCGGCTTCCAGCCAGCGATGACCTTTACGTCTCACCTGATCGCGGTACGCGAACACAACTCAGGCGAATCGGTCGGTTACGGCGGCACCTGGACCAGCCCGCGCAATACCCGTCTGGGCGTGGTCGCCGTCGGCTACGGCGATGGCTACCCGCGCTGCGCGCCAGCCGGTACGCCTGTGCTCGTCAATGGTCGCGAAGTACCGCTTTCCGGCCGCGTGTCGATGGATATGATCACAGTGGATTTAGGGCCGGATGCGCAGGACAAGGTCGGCGATGAGGTCATCCTGTGGGGGCCGACGCTACCGGTTGAACGTATTGCTGCGCATACAGGCGCCAGCGCCTACGAACTGATTACGCGCTTAACCCAGCGCACCGTATTGGAATACGTCGACGGTGAGTAAAAACGGACTGGTTGGTTTTTATCGGCAGACTCATGGCTTGCCGGCTTTCAGACGGGTTATCTACTATGCGGCAAGCTGGTTTGCCGCATCCGCTATCCTGACGCTGTTTGCCTTCATTAATTACTCTACCCTGAAACCGACGGATGTCGGCGGCACGCTGTTTGGCGGCATGTTTAGCGCGATGTTCGATCTGATTTACTGGTCTTTTGCTGCGTCGGGATTCTGCTTTCTGGCGCTCTTTCGGCTCTCGGGATGGCGTGTTGCCTGGGTACTTGCGGGACTGGTACAAATCGGCATCAGCGCCCTGTGGCGGGTTCAATATTGGCAGGAGTATGAAAACGACAATGTGATTCTCTCACCCATGCCCGGTGAACTGTATGTTTCCATGCTGGTAGGCGCAGGCATGGCCGCTATCGGCATCGTGAAATATCGACACGCGCGGCACAACCCAGTCGCTCCACGCCCAACGTATGCTAAAGCCGTCGCTGCATTGCTATTGATCGCGCTTTATCTCGCGCTTCCGTTGCATCTCTACCTACGTGAACCCCTTCCCTACTGCGCCTTTAGTCCTGACGGGCAGCAGTTAAGTGTCTGTCTGGGAGACAATGACGAACGGATCATCATTGCTGACTGAGCCTCATGCAGAGCATTTTGCGCGGCAGAACGGTCGCCAGCAGTAACTGGCGCCGTTCATTGACGAGATATCGCCTCTTACGGTGCCACAGCCAACCACTCACCGACGATCTTTTGGTATTCTCCCGTCGCTTTGGTCAGATGTAGCCATTGATCGACATAAAGTTTCCAGCTCATATCATCACGAGGCAGCATGTAGGCTTTTTCACCGTATTGCAGCGGCTGAGCAGGGTTAATCGCACACAGTTCAGGATGCTGTTTCTGCTGAAATAAAGCCTCGGACGCCTCTGTGATCATCACATCCGCTTTTTTGTCCACCAGTTGCTGAAAAATCGTCACGTTGTCATGCAGTGTTAATGCAGCTTGCGGTAAAAAGGCATGAGCAAAAGCCTCATTGGTGCCGCCCGCGGGTTCGATTAATCGCACCGTCGGGCGATTAAGCTGCTCAATAGTTTGGTAACGATCCTTGTTCTCACAGCGAACCAGCGGTATCTTGCCGTCCACATCTAACGGTTGGGTAAAGAACACATTCTTTTGTCGCTGTAAGGTAACGGAAATCCCCCCCATCGCGATATCACATTTTCCCGCCTGAAAGTCCGTCATCAGCGTTTTCCAGGTGGTTTGTACCCAGTTAAGTTTTACACCCAGACTTTTTGCCAGTGACTCCGCCATGGAGATATCAATCCCTTCATAGCCACCGTCTGAGCGTAAGAACGAATAGGGCTTGTAATCCCCTGTCGTGCAGACAGTTAACACACCTTGCTGCTGAACGGCATCCAGATGCGACTGCGCACTCGCTCCCCCAGCGACCAGTAATAACGCCAACCAACACTTTTTCATTACGTTCCCCTGTCAATGTATACCGATAAAACACCTGATATTAGGTATCTGCTTTTATTAGCGGCGAATTCGACGTGCTACCTTTCTTTTTCATTCTATAACTCACACCCAGCGCCAGCAGCCAAAAGGGGATCAGCAGCACCGAAATCTGGATACCCGGCGTCATCGCCATAATGACCAGAATTCCCGCCAGAAACAGCAGGCAAATGACGTTCGTCACGGGGTAACCCAAACTTTTAAAGCGCGTTTCCTGCCGTGCTTGCTTTTTCGCGGCACGGAACTTCAGGTGAGTAATGCAAATCATCGCCCAGTTGATAACCAGAGCAGACACCACCAACGCCATCAGCAGCTCAAAGGCTTTACCCGGCATCAGGTAGTTGATGAGCACACACCCTGCCGTCGCTAAAGCGGAGACGCCAAGCGCCGCCAGCGGGATACCGCGCTGATTGACCTTCAACAGCGCACGCGGAGCGTTCCCTTGCTTAGCCAACCCAAACAACATGCGACTATTGCAGTACACACAGCTGTTATAAACCGATAACGCAGCAGACAGCACCACCAGATTCAGCACGGTCGCGACAACGTTGCTATCCAAAGCATGAAAAATCATGACAAATGGGCTACCGCCTTCAACCACTTTCCCCCACGGGTACAGTGATAACAGCACCGCCAGCGCGCCAACATAAAATAGGAGAATGCGGTAAATAACCTGATTCGTCGCACGCGGAATGCTGTTTTGCGGATCGTCCGCCTCAGCAGCGGTGATCCCCACCAGTTCCAGCCCGCCGAAAGAGAACATGATCACCGCCATCGCCATCACCATGCCACTCACACCGTTCGGGAAAAAGCCTCCGTGTTGCCACAGATTCGCGACGCTAGCATCTGGACCACCCGCGCCGCTGAACAGCAAATAGCATCCAAAAGCGATCATCCCCATGATCGCCGCCACCTTTATGATCGAAAACCAGAATTCCATTTCGCCATATACCTTAACGCTGGTCAGGTTGATCGCATTGATCAGCAAGAAGAATATCCCCGCAGAGACCCAGGTTGGTACATCTGGCCACCAATATTGGATATAAATCCCGACGGCCGTTAATTCAGCCATACTTACCAGGACATACAGCACCCAATAGTTCCAGCCGGACATAAATCCGGCAAAACTCCCCCAGTACTTATAGGCAAAGTGGCTAAATGAGCCAGCAACCGGTTCCTCTACAACCATCTCACCCAGTTGCCGCATGATAAAAAATGCAATGACGCCAGCAATCGCATAACCCAGTAGTACCGATGGCCCAGCCATTTTGATCGTCTGCGCGATCCCTAAAAATAGCCCGGTTCCGACTGCGCCCCCCAGTGCTATCAGTTGAATATGACGATTCTTCAGACCTCTTTTCAACTGCCCTTCTGCATGTTCTGTATCCATGATTTTCCCCGTCAGCAATAAAATTCAAACCGAGAGGGTTTAGCAACTATCAGGCCAGATAACCGTCCTTAGTCTGTAGACAGACTCACTATTGCTAGTAACACAATGAAAATTTTCATAATTTATTTATGACAACAATTTCACACATCGCGCATTCAACCCAAAAAACACCCACACTTAGTGCAAATAAAAGACACCAATGCACGAAATTCAATCATTCATCCCTCTTCGATGCATGAACATGACCTATCATGGTGCACACGGATGAAAAGGTACCTTGCTACGATAAAAAACTCATAGGCAACGAGCCCTAAAAAACTGGTAGTCTGTTTGGCTCACTGCCTGACACTGTTTAGGGAACGCGATGTACACCATTGATGATTTCGATCTGAAAATCCTGACGCTGCTACAAACTAACGGCCGCCTGACCAATCAGGAATTGAGCGATCTGGTTGGGCTTTCCGCCTCGCAGTGTTCCCGCCGTCGCATCGCGCTAGAACAGGCACAGCTGATTCTCGGCTACCATGCCCGCCTGTCGCCGAACGCGGTCGGACTGGAGTGTCTGGGATTAATTGAGGTGCGGTTGATCAACCACACCAGCGAATACGTTGAGCGCTTTCACCAAATGCTGGGAGAAGTGGACGCCATCATCGACGCCTATAAAACCACGGGCGATGCCGACTATCTGTTAAAAGTCGCCGTGGCGGATCTGCCAGGGCTCAGCACACTGATTAGCCAGATTCTGTCGCAGAACAAGAGCGTCGCGCACCTGAAAACCTCAGTAGTATTAAACCGCCTCAAAGAAAACGGTTTGATGATGCCGGAACTGCCTGCGTTGCCCTGAATTAGGGCAACCGCCTCTATTTGGTGCAAAAAAGGAATGATTCACGCAAAAAATTCAAATTAAATGCACGAATCAACCAAATAAAGAATAATATTCGCATGAATCACGCATTATTTTCATTCATATAATTCAATACGTTGCTCTTATCAGTGGCGATATTACATACAGACCCACCGCTAATTTTCACTATCTGGTGCGATTCTTGCTTTGGTAAGCACATGTTTTTACGACAGTCTGTTGAGTGCTCACCATGGATAACGTTATTCCCACACAAAAAATATCACACACGTTGCTGGAAGATATTCTGGCAATACTGTTCGGCACGCTGATGGTGTCATTTGGCGTCATTCTGCTACGTCAGGCAGGTGCGCTCACTGGCGGCACCGCAGGCATGGCTTTCCTTATCCACTATCTGACCAACGTCTCCTTTGGCGTCGCCTTTTTCCTGCTGAACCTGCCTTTTTATTATCTGGCTTTACGCCGCATGGGGTGGGCATTCACGGTGAAAACCTTCTGCGCCGTCGGGCTGGTTTCTCTGTTTTCCGACCTGCACCCGATGTTCGTTCATTTCGATCAGCTCAACCCGTTCTACGCCACGCTGTTCGGCAATATCATCACCGGAATCGGCTTCGTGGTGCTGTTTCGTCATAAGGCCAGCCTCGGCGGTGTGAATATTCTGGCGCTCTATCTTCAGGACAAATACGGCCTGCGGGCAGGAAAACTCCAGATGGGCGTTGACGTTGTGATTGTGCTGACTTCCCTGTTCGTGGTAAGCATACCGATGTTGATTGCTTCGATTCTGGGGGCAACCATTCTGAACCTGATTATCGCGATGAATCATCGCCCCGGCCGTTACGCGGCCTGATTGTCCCCCACCATCGTCGGGGTTGCGGTACCCATAAAAATGACACACTCAGGAGAGCTATACTGTGTTTCAAAACGTTGATACCTATGCCGGAGATCCTATCCTGTCTCTGATGGAAAAATTCAAACAGGATCCAAGAGCAGATAAGATCAATTTGAGTATCGGGCTCTACTACAACGAGCAGAATATTATCCCGCAGCTGCGCTCCGTCAGCGCGGCAGAAAGTAGCCTGAAACAGCCGGCTCAGAGCGCAAGCTCTTATCTGCCGATGGAAGGGTTACAGCCTTACCGTACTGCGATCCAACACCTGCTATTTGGTGAAAACCACGCGGCGCTGGAAGCGGGTCGCATCGCCACCATCCAAACGTTGGGCGGTTCCGGTGCGCTGAAAGTGGGTGCGGATTTCCTGAAACGTTACTTCCCGGATTCAGAAGTATGGGTCAGCGATCCAACATGGGAAAACCATATTGCGATTTTTGAGGGCGCGGGCTTTAACGTTCACACCTACCCGTATTTCGATGGCGAAAGTCTGGGCGTGAAATTTGACGCCATGCTTGCCACGCTGCAAACGCTGCCAGCGCGCAGCATCGTGCTGCTGCACCCGTGCTGCCACAACCCTACGGGGTCAGACCTCACCACCGAACAGTGGGATCGCGTCATTGAGGTCATCATCCAGCGTGAGCTGATTCCGTTTATGGACATCGCCTATCAGGGCTTTGGCCTCGGGATTGAGCAGGATGCCTATGCGATTCGCGCCGTTGCCAGCGCGGGCGTTCCGGCACTCATCGCCAACTCGTTCTCCAAGATTTTCTCACTGTATAGCGAGCGCGTCGGCGGCCTTTCTGTGGTGTGTGACGATGCCGACAGCGCACAGCGCGTGCTAGGTCAGTTAAAAGCGACCGTCCGCCGCAACTACTCTTCCCCGCCGAATTTCGGCGCACAGGTGGTGTCTAAAGTCCTGAACGACGCGCAGTTGAACGCCGACTGGAAAGCGGAAGTCGAAGAGATGCGCACCCGCATTCTGAGCATGCGTCAGGAGCTGGTTTCAGCACTGAAAAACGCGCTGCCGAACCGCAACTTTGACTACCTGCTCACTCAGCGCGGCATGTTCAGCTATACCGGTTTTAGCCCGGAGCAGGTTGATCGTCTGCGTGAAGAATTCGGCGTCTATCTGATCGCCAGCGGCCGTATGTGTATGGCGGGGCTAAACCACAGCAACGTCCAGCGCGTCGCTGCGGCTTTCGCCGCAATTCAGTAAATTGTAAAACGACAACGCCACTGGCTTAATCGACTCACCGTTGTGAACTCGCTTAACTCAGTGGCTTTTGTGATAAAAATCCCATGACCCAACTACGCTACCTGAACGGTTACCCTCCGGCGATTGTTGCCCAAGTTCAAACGCTCCTCGATCAAGGCAAACTTGGCCCCTGGCTGGAAAAAAGATACCCTGACCGCCATCCGATCCAGAGTGACAAGTCGCTCTATCAGTTTGTCGCCGAGCTGAAACAGCGCTATCTGAAAAACGCCCCCGCAATATCAAAGGTGCTCTACGACAACAAACAGAATCCGATAAAAGGAACGCTGGGAACCAATACGTTTGTGGCGCGCGTACAGGGCGGAAAATTAAAATCCAATAACGAAATCCGAATAGCGACGCTATTTCGTGACGGGCCGGAAGATTTCCTGCGGATGATCGTGATACACGAACTCGCCCACCTCAAAGAAAAAGACCACAACAAAGCCTTTTACCAACTTTGTTGCCATATGGATCCTGATTATCACCAGTTGGAATTTGATATGCGACTCTGGCTCAACTGGCGAGAAATAAGTGCAGGTTAGGTCTGAATTCACCTTTTATGATTGTTCGCTTTGCTTTGACGTTGCCTTAGCCGTATTATTTCCGAGCTGATGATTGATATATTCTCACTCAGCCTATTGATAAATTTTCTCATAAGGATTTGATATGGCTAATTTGATTTACGCCAGCATTAATGGTCAAAAGCAGGGTTTAATATCATCGGGTTGCTCGACGCTCGATTCAATTGGTAATCGCTACCAAACGGGCCATGAAGATCAAATACAAGTATTAGGCTTAAACCATAGCATCAGCCGCGATCAGAATGTCGCCCATCATCCGATTCATTTTATTAAACCAATCGATAAATCGTCCCCGTTATTAGGAATGGCAATCTCTTATAATGAAAAGGTTGATGTGACATTTTATTTTTACCGCGTCAATTCCGCTGGGCAGCTAGAGCTTTATTATGAAGTCACCTTAACCGATGCAAGTATTGTCGACGTCACCTGTGTCTATCCACACGTCATCGATAACAACGACATCATGCCGTATGAAAAAGTCCAGCTAAAATATAAAACCATCGCATGGAACCACAAAATCGCAGGAACCTCGGGTTACAGCATTTGGGAGGAAATGAGTCTCTGAGATTTATGACCTTTGATAACAAGCGCATCTTATCAGGTGTGCTTGTTATTCATTACAAAGAGCGATATTTTTTACATACTTATTGGGATCCATCCATGATATTTTCGGACATATTTCATAACCATAACTTCTAAAGTTAAAAGATATGTACATAGATGCAACAAAACTAATAACAACACCAATAAAAAACAAATAACCGCACACATTTGCAAATATTCCATGCATTCCTATAGGTTTGTTTTTTATTGCCATATAAAACCCTAAATACGAGAAATAGAATAGCAAAGGAGAACCAAATACCATTAACCCAACCTTCCATGAAAACACGATCACATCACTTAACTGTAAAATATCCAAATATGAATTAAAAGAAAACCAACCAGTAAAGCATGTTAATAGAAAAATAAAAACTGCAAAAGCGCCAACTAATGGCCTGTTTACCTTAACCACGACTGACTATCTCCCAAGGATGAAGAGCATTCCCTATCAGACGTCCACTTTTCTTCTTACTCTTTACAAAGAGCGATGTCTTTAACATATTTATTAGGCGCTATCCATGAGCTCTTGGGGCAGACTTTATAACCCTGATCATTAAGACTATAAGAAATATACATAGATGAAAACAAACTCACCACAGCACCAAAAATAGCAAAAATGACCAATGCATTTGAAATTTTATTATTCATTTTAATTGGTCTGTTTTTTATCGCAGAAAAAAACCAAAGTAAGAAAATTGAAACACTATTGGCACTAGAAAAATTATGACTCCGAGTTTCCATGAAAATGAAACAACGTTATTTAGATTAAAGAAATCAATATATCCACTTAAAGAAAACCATCCTCCCCAGCATGAAAGAAAGAAAATAAAAATCGAGTATATGAAAAGAATGGTCTGTTTATCTTAGTCACGACTGGCTATCCCCCTATGCATGAAAAAGCATTCCCTCATACCATTTTTACTCTTTACAAAGAGCGGTGTCTTTCACATATTTATTAGGATCCATCCAAGATATTTTAGGGCATATTTCATAACCATAATCTCTAAAATTATAAGACATGTAGAAAGATGAGAATGAGCTAATTACAGCACCAACGAGCATTATTATAAATAATGCCCCTCCAAATTTATTATTAATTTTCGCCACTTTATTATTTATTGCGGAATAAAAAAATAAATATGAAAAATAGAATAGCAAAGGAGAACCAAATACCATCAACCCAACTTTCCATGAAAACACTATCACATCATTTAACTGTAAAATATCCAAATATGAATTAAAAGAAAACCAACCAGTAAAACATGTCAATAGAAAAATAAAAACTGCAAATGCGCCAGCTAATGGTCTGTTTACCTTAACCACGACTGTACCTCCCCCAAGCATGAAAGAATTGATCGGGATGATATGGCGTATACTGTTTTTTATGTGACTTTAAATTTTTTATTATCATCTCACTTATTTTATATTCATTATCTAGCCAGAGTAATGAAAAACTGACAATAACCCCAAGTAAAAATATACCACCAGCAATAATAATAACACTACCTCCTGTGGCCACCATTACCGAGGTAGCTGCCATTTTCGCACCCCAGGCAACTCCAACCGATACCGCTAATTTTGCCGCATCCATCGTTAAATTAACAAAGAAATCGGTTAGTGCGTATTCGTCTTTCACCATCAACTCAATGGCTCGATAAGCGCCTGAAAATACAATACAGAACCTTGCTCCAGTCGCAATACCGCTTTCAATGCCTTTCGTACCAATCCCCATATCGAGTATTTTTTGGTTACCGACTAAATATCGGGTGGCATCTAAATATTTTCTTACTCCCGGATAGCCAGACAGTTTTATGTATTTGCTACCATTTTTTCCGACATATTCCGTTGCCGTTACGCCAAACCCTCTCATCTCCATCACGATTTTGCTTACAGATACCGCTTCTGCAATATTTCCAGCAAACGATGAAACCGGATCAGTGCAGCCAAATATTGCCGTTTTCCAGGAGTCATGAGGATTGGGAGTGCATAACGTCTTTAAAAAATACGTCGCTTCCTGCGCAGTCAATATGGCATGAATATTATCGTTATTTATTTCATTTAGTTGAGCATGTAATTTCTGATAATTAATATCTGCATGCTGCTTTTTGAAATCAAGATGATCCTCTAGCCGATAGTCATCATCCACAAGCGTTTTTAAAACAGGATCGTATTTCACAGTCACCTCACTCCTTTGAATTTGACTTAAGTCACCGTGCTATTTCCCTGTAAGGATACTTTAACGGAAAAATGATGATTTTTAAATGGTAATAATGCCCAACCCGCAATTTTCATTCCCTCAAAAAGAAACTGATTACTTAAAAACGTTACGAAAGAAGGCCATCAATATGCGTTATTTAAGGGGGTGAGCGCTGGCGCAGTACTACCTCGATAATAGCCAGACAACAGCGCTTAATGTCGTGGATGAACTGCCTGTTCGGCAGTGAACACCGTCGCTAAAGTGACCCGGCTGGATATTCTTTTCTAAGCTGCCTGTCCGGCAGTGAACCCGGGTCGCGGAACGTCACGACAATTTCATTCTTTCTAAGCTGCCTATCCGGCAGCTTAGAAAAAGTACCGGAAGGGAAGTCGCACCACTCAGAAGTTCACTGCCGTGTAGGCAGCTTAGAAATGTGCAGCTAAATCGCCGCGTTCTGCGGCTTCGTTCACTGCCGTATAGGCAGCTTAGAAATGCCAGACGTAGTACGCCGATTCTTTTGGTTTGTTCACTGCCGCATAGGCAGCTTAGAAAAGTAATAACCGTCATAGTCGGGATACCACATCGTTCACTGCCGCATAGGCAGCTTAGAAAAAGAGAAGATAGAACACTTCGACCGACAGAGCGTTCACTGCCGTATAGGCAGCTTAGAAACATGAAAAAGGCGCTGACGTATCGCGGCTCACTGCCGTATGTCATATAAAAACACCGTCAATAGCGCTCCACGACTAAAATATAAATATCTTATGAAAATAAAAATGAGGGCTAGATTTATAAAAATAGCCCATCAGCGATATTATTAATTTTATACTTTCCGACTTCGTTTAATTTTCTCTACTAAGGACATCACGAAAATAAAGAAAACCGGCACAAAGAATATCGCTAACAATGTGCCACTGATCATCCCACCAAAAACACCAGTCCCTATTGCATGCTGAGTCGTTGAACTTGCACCGGATGCCAACATGAGAGGAACAACGCCAAGTGTGAATGCTAACGACGTCATTATTATGGGACGCAAGCGTAAACGCGTGGCCTTAACCGTTGCATTAAATAGGCTTTCTCCTTGCTGGTGTAATTGCCTACCGAATTCAATGATTAGAATGGCATTTTTAGCTGAGAGGCCAATAATCGTAATTAAGCCGACCTTGAAAAAGACGTCATTAGGCATCCCTCTTAAAAAAATAGCGGCCACAGACCCCATCAGTCCCAGAGGAACAACCAACATAACCGATAGCGGTATTGACCAGCTTTCATATAATGCTGCCAGCACCAGGAACACAACCAGCATAGATAAAATCATAAGCATAGGTGCCTGAGATACCGATTGTTTTTCCTGAAGCGATTGCCCGGTCCACTCAACCACAAATCCTGGCGGTAACTGCTGAGCAATTCTCTCCATTTCCCTCATTGCATCCCCCGAAGAATAACCATCATTGGCGTACCCCGAGAGTCTGAAAGAGGGATAGCCCTGATACCGGACGAGTTGCTGGGGTGCTTGCTGCCAATCAGCATTAATAAACTCAGAAAGAGGAACCATACCGCCATTTTTATTGCGTACATACAGAGAAAGCAGATTGTTCAGCTGCATACGATATGGCGCATCTGACTGCACAATAACCTGCTGCATCCGGCCATTATTCGGGAAATCATTAACATATGCCGATCCCATTGCGCCAGATAACGTTTGGTTAATCTCATTGAAGGATACGCCCATGGCCTCCGCTTTTTTCCGATCGATGTTGAGATTGATGCTGGTCCCCTCGGGCAAACCATCCAGATAGACAGAGGTTACGATACGGCTCTTTTCTGCCAGCGAAAGCATCATACGCAGCGCATCTGAAAAGGCTTTGGCTCCTTTCCCAGAACGATCCTCAAGCCGGAGTGTAAAACCGGATGACGTTCCCATTTCAGAAATGGGAGGGGGCAACAGGCTGGCAACGGTAGCTTCAGCCACATTGCCCATTTTCTCCTGAACATAGGCAGACTCTTCCTGAGCGGTGAGTCTGTTTTCATCATCCCAGTCTTTTAATGTAGTGAATGCCAGTGCTGAGTTGGTGCCCGATCCCGAAAAACCAAATCCAAGAATGGAGAGATTACTTTCAATACCCGGACGTTCCCCAACGATTTTTTCAAACTGTTTCACCACATTTTCTGTTCTCTCAAGCGTCGCATCCGCTGGAAGCTGTATCGACGTCATAAAATGTCCCTGATCCTCATCAGGAAGAAATGCAGAAGGCCACATTTTAAGCGCGTAAAATAATACAAAGCAGAGGGCACCATAAAGCACCATCATTCGGCCTGTTTTTTTTATTACCTTTTTAACACCGGATTCATAACGCAGCGTTAAACGTTCAAAAAATGCGTTAAACCAATTAAAGAAGCGACCATGCTTATGCGTTTCAGGTGAATAAGGCTTGAGTAATGTGGCACATAGCGCAGGGGTTAACGTCAGCGCTAAAAATGCCGAAAATAAAATAGAGACAGCCATTGAAAGCGTAAACTGTCGATAGATAATTCCAACGGAACCACTAGCAAGCCCCATCGGAATAAAAACAGCGGTGAGGACAAGTGTTATACCAATAATCGCACCGGTAATCTCACGCATTGCTTTTTCAGTCGCCTCTTTTGGAGGCAGCCTTTCTTCAGCCATTATGCGTTCAACATTTTCGACGACGACAATGGCATCATCAACAATGATTCCTATCGCCAAAACCATACCGAACATCGTCAAAACATTTATTGAATATCCGGCTATCAGCATGATAGTAAATGTTCCTAACAATGCGATAGGCGCTACGATAGCGGGGATTAATGTGTAGCGAATATTCTGCAGAAAAAGGTACATCACGAAAAAAACGAGCACCATGGCTTCTATAAATGTATGGATGACTTTTTCGATAGAAATTTTTACGAATGGAGCGGTATCGAACGGAATAGAATATACCATGCCATCGGGCAATGATTTTGCCAGCTCATCCATTCTTAATTTAATCGCTGCGGATGTTTGAACAGCATTTGCCCCAGGGGAAAGCTGGATAGCCGCAGCAGTGGAAGGCTGGCCATTTTCTCGTGTAGTAAACGAAAAGGCTTGAAGGCTAAGCTCAACTCTCGCGACATCACCTAAAGTCACATTTGCGCCTTTCGAATCGGCTTTTAATACGATATGGCGAAACGCTTCAGGCGTTCCCAACTGCCCGCTGACAGTAAGAGGGTATCCTGAACGCTGGCCCGGGACGGTGGGAGCATCGCCAAGCCGACCCGGTGCAATTTGGACATTTTGCTCGCTAATCGCCGTCGTCACATCGCTTACCGTGAGCTGATAAGAAATGAGCTTCGCCGGATCGAGCCAAATACGCATCGCTTTTTCCGCGCCAAAAACCTGAATTTTACCTACCCCGTTAATACGTCGGAGTTCGTCGGATATTTTCCGAACAAAGTAATCACTCAGATCCGCATCGCTGTATTTTCCCACTGGCGACGTGAGCCCTACCATCATCAGAAAACCAGACGACGCGGCCTCAACATTTAACCCATTTTGCCTAACGGCTTGGGGCAATCTGGGCTCGACAGTTTTGAGCTGGTTCTGCACATCAACCTGAGCCATTTTAATATTGGTACCGGGTTTAAATGTAACCGTGATGGAAGCAGCGCCAGAGGTATCACTTGATGACTCAAAATAGAGCAAATTATCCACCCCAGATAATTCTTTCTCAATGAGCGACACAACAGACTCATCCATTACCTGAGGTGTCGAACCGGGATAACTCGCCGTTATTGTTACGCTTGGAGGGGCGACTGAAGGATATTGTTCAACGGGAAGCTGTGGGATTGAGACAATCCCGAACAGTATAATAAACAACGCAATAACCCAGGCAAAAACGGGACGATTAATAAAAAACTGAGGCATCAGGGGTTCCTGTGTCTTGTTATAACGTTATGGCTTTGAATTAACTTTTCGGTATCCAACGCTCTGATTTGACCCGAACACCGTCCTGGAGCCTCTCCTGCCCCTCCACAATCAACATGTCTCCGGGACTCATTCCACTTAGCACGACGACGCTTTGATTCGTCTGTTCGCCAATCTGAATCGCTTTATACTGCGCCTTATCTTCTTTATTTTTGACCCAGACGAAGGCCCTGCCATTTTCATGCTGCACCGCCTGAAGCGGCACCAATAGCCCACCTTTTTGTTGCAGCTGGGTTATCTTCATACGCACATACATTCCGGGCATCATTTGCCGATGCGGGTTATCAGCCACGGCTCTGACGACCACGTCCCCCGTTTCACTGTTGACGCTGCTTCCTGAAAAAAGCATCTGGGGATTAAGCTCGTACGGCTGATTGTGATCATCAAGAATCGCGATCGCGATGTGGCTTTTATCATCCTGTGGGCTTGTTATCCCCTGCAGCATTTTCAATTCAGAAGCAGGCAACCGGGCATCGATGTAGACTTTTGTCGTTTGCTGAACGATAGCCATGGCCTGAGAATTGTCTGTACTGACAAGAGCGCCCTCCGTCACGAATTCTTGCTCGATCCTGCCATCAATCGGCGATCTGACAGTTGAATAAGCGAGGTCGAGTTTTTTTCTATTTAGCGAAGCTGTCGCTTCTGCAACGCTTGCCGCAGCCTGTGCGGTATTTTCTTTTGCATCGTCATAATCTTGCCGACTTACCGCACCACTGTTTTGCAACTGTGCGAGCCTGTCTGTCCGCTGACGTAATTGACGGTATGAAGCTTCAGCACGCTTGAGTGACGCCGAGGCTATTTCGACATCCACTTCAAAAGGCGCGCGATCGATTTGAAACAGTGGTTGCCCTGCTTTAACTTCCGAGCCCTGCGTAAACAGACGAGATTTGATAATTCCTCCGACCTGAGGACGGATTTCAGCGGTACGCATAGCAATGACTCGCGCAGGCCAGACGCGCTCCAGATAGATATCAGCGGGAGCTAACTCCGCAACCCGTACATGTTGATCAGCACTTTCCGTCGTTGAGGAGGTTTCTTTATTATCATTACAGCCACTCGCCCCCAACACGGCCGCTGCGGCAAAAAAAATCATCCCCAGTTTTTTCATATAAATTCCGATTTATAAAATAGAGCAAAACGCAATTCAGAACGGTAAACTATGAAGGTTTAGATTTTTTGCGTGTTATGTGGAGAATGAATGGAGAACAAAAATATTAAAAACTACTTAACAGCGCATTACTTTTAGAATAGGTTAATTATTATGAATAAAAAGCCATTAATTTTAGTTGTAGAGGATGAAGCTGAAATAGCGGATATTCTCATTGCTTATCTCGCACGAGATGGGTACGACACGTTATATGCAAATAATGGAGTCCAGGGGCTTGATTATCACGAGAAATTCTCACCCTCTCTGATTATTCTTGATATACGCATGCCTGGATTGGACGGATGGGCCGTGCTCGCAGAAATCAGAAGGCGAGGAGAAACCCCTGTCATCATGTTGACAGCTAATGACGAAGATGCCGATAAACTTTCAGCGCTTCGAATAGGCGCGGATGATTATGTCGTTAAACCATTTAATCCTTCCGAGATTGTCGCACGTACTCAAGCCGTATTACGGCGTACCCATCATGCTATCGTCAGTAATAATGAAAAAACGCTGGAATCTGAACTTATTAAAATATCACCAACAGAACATAGCGTATTGATTAAAAAATCAAATGAAGATATAGGCTACAAGCTGACAACCACCGAGTTTAAGATCCTCATGCATCTTATAAAACACCCCAAGAAAGTTTTCAGCAGACAGGAACTCATGGAGTCTTGTTTTTCAGAAAGCGATGCGCTTGAAAGAACCGTAGACAGTCATATTAGTAAACTACGAAAAAAATTAGAGAATGCCGGTGTAGCGGGTGTACCTGAAAGTATACGTGGGTTTGGTTATCGTCTGGGGAAATAATATGAAACATTCGAAACTGAACCGAGAACTCGCGTATCTGATGTTCAGAGTAACAATTTACTCAACAGTCGTTACAATGGCTTTCTACTATGTTTTCGCCTGGATTTCCTTCAAATACCTGGGCCACAATGAAAGTGAATATAATGATCTATTTGTGATGACGGAAGAGGATTGGTTTCTATCCTTTATTACCATTTTACTGTCATTAGCCATATCAGTATATACCGCAATAAGATTTTCAAAAAAAATCCTGTCGCCTATGTATTCTCTTGCAGAAACGGCCCGGGATATTACCAGAGGTAAACTCAGCGCCAGGGCAGAAGTCAGCAATGTGGAAATTTTAGAAGTCGCTCAGCTCATCGCCGATTTTAATACTATGGCAGAGAAACTCGAAGTGACCTCCGGAGAAATAAAAACGTGGAATGCCGCTATCGCTCACGAGTTAAGAACCCCAGTCACAATCTTACGTGGCCGGCTGCAGGGTCTTGCTGATGGCGTTTTTCTACCGGAGAACGAGCTTTTCATCAATTTACTTAAACAAACCGACGGCCTTGCCAGATTAATTGAGGATTTGCGTACCTTAAGCCTCGCCGATAGCGGCTATCTTTCACTACAACAAAATACCGTTGATCTAAAAGTTGAAGTTGAGGCCATCACAGAAATTATGCGTTCTTCCTTATCAGAGAAGAAAATCTCCTTAGTCTCGCGATTGGACGATCTAACGCTGGTTTGTGATGCCGTACGCATAAGGCAGGCATTACTTGCTATATTGGACAATACTCGACGTTATACACAGCCCGGACTTGTTATGGTTTCATGTTTTCGGGAACAAGATAATGCCATTATTACCATTGAAGATGAAGGACCCGGAATTCCTTTATTAATAAGAGATTCGCTATTTGAGCCATTCAGAAGAGGTGAAGACTCACGATCGAGACAACATGGTGGGACAGGCTTAGGGTTAGCCGTAGTAAGCGCTATAATACAAGCACATAAAGGAAATATTACTTTATTTACCAGTTCCATGGGTGGTGCGGGATTTAAGATATCATTACCGATTAATTAAAAGGCGGAGTTGTATTTATTGCACACTTGAAAATTAAAATTAATCATAGTAAAAACATGCTTACTTTACGCATTCTCTCCCCTCGCCGTTAGAGAAAGGGGAAAGAAAGACTATTGCTTTATAAAAAACCACCTTATAAAAACGATCATTTTATAAAAAACAACACTTCTACACACAGCCTCCATCGACCATCGATAAATATTCCATAATAAAATGTATCATAGTATGCATCACCACAATCATCTAATCGACCTGTAATGAGTGTGAGAGAAATATTTTTAATTCGTTCCGCCTAATGAAAAGTACGAATCTAAAATACAACATCTATCTCATTCAAAAGGCGACTAGATTTTATTAATCAGAGTTAAAGATGTTAAACAACAGAACGATCATTAGAAAAAATGATGGGTTTAGCCTTTTTTGGGATTTAACCGTAGGGAACGTAACACCTTCCCCAAGCTGGCTGGAAAGGAAAAATAGACTCAAGTTCATGTTGAGAACATTATTTTATTTTCGTTCTTCTATACAGTATTTGAATGAAATTTCAAATCTGAAAAACATCGAAGGCATACTTTCAAATCAGCCTTCCCTGCCTATAAAAATACACAGACCTTATCTCACAAAAAATTTCCCGATGAGATCAAGGATCGCAACAATTGTTAATCACTATAAAATCTGTGAGGAAATCTTACCGCCAGAGATGTTTGACCTTTACACGGTGGGAGAGTGTGTAAATCTATACAAATGTGACACCCCAGAATCACACTCTTTTTCTATCGATCTGCTATCCATAGATAACTTAAACAAAGAGGGAGAAATGACCATTCTCCTCCGTGATTTTGATGGTGAACCTCTGGCGAAACTCACATTTAGCGTCATAAAAATTGATAATGAACTCTGTTTTTTTGTCGGGGGAATACAGGGAGCTAAACTTGATGGAAGCTATGACAGAATAAAAAACATAACGAAAGCCTGTCATGGAGTTTTTCCGAAAAAGATGCTGATCGAATCGCTGGCTTTTCTTGGAAAGCAATTAGAAATAAAAAAAATCTTGATGGCTGGAAATAAAAGCCATATTTACAACAATTGGCGATACAGAAAAAGGCTCAAATTTATGCACGCCGATTATGATGAGCTATGGCAGTCAATTGGAGCAACCGAGAAGGCTGACGTCTATACAGCGCCATGCTTTATCCCTCGTAAATCGCTTAGTGATATTCCGAGTAAAAAAAGATCGGAATATAAGAAGAGATTTCAACTTTTGGATTCTATCGAGGAAGCAATAGCCCTGCATTTTGAAAAAAACAGGAATGCTCAAAGGGAGCAAGGCGGGACTTGTTATTCGCTCTATGACAAGCACGAGGCATGAAGCGGTTAAGAACCCCATTTACATGACAGTCTCATCAGCCCGACGTTTATCTGGCGCAGTGTAACAACCTGCGCCAGTATTTCGTCAGTCACCAGATGGAAATCTCTGGCTTTGGGCTTCAGGCGGATTTCATACTGCGTCCGCATCGCCGTACCCTACTATCAGGCTTCGCGCGCCAGAATCGGTCGCAGGAAACGTGCGGTGTGAGACTGTTCGCACTCTGCTACCGTCTCCGGCGTGCCGGATACCAGGATTTCTCCGCCGCCGCTGCCGCCTTCCGGCCCTAAGTCGACAATCCAGTCTGCCGTCTTAATCACATCCAGATTGTGTTCAATCACCACGATGGTATTGCCCTGATCGCGCAGCTGATGCAACACGGCCAAAAGCTGCTGAATATCGGCAAAGTGCAGACCAGTCGTGGGTTCGTCGAGAATATACAGCGTCTGTCCGGTTCCGCGTTTTGACAGCTCGCGAGACAGTTTCACACGCTGCGCTTCACCGCCGGACAGAGTGGTAGCCGACTGCCCAAGGCGAATGTAGGACAGGCCAACGTCGATCAGCGTTTGCAGCTTCCGCGCCAGCGCCGGAATGGCATCAAAGAACTCTCTCGCTTCTTCGATGGTCATATCCAGCACTTCATGAATGCCTTTGCCTTTGTATTGAATTTCCAGCGTTTCGCGGTTATAGCGCTTGCCTTTGCACTGGTCACACGGCACATAGACATCCGGCAGGAAGTGCATTTCGACCTTAATCACGCCGTCGCCCTGACAGGCTTCACAGCGTCCGCCGCGCACGTTAAAGCTGAAACGGCCGGGGTTGTAGCCGCGTGTACGCGCTTCCGGCACGCCAGCAAACAGCTCACGAATCGGCGTGAAAATACCGGTGTAGGTTGCTGGGTTGGAACGCGGCGTACGGCCAATCGGGCTTTGATCGATATCGATCACCTTATCGAAATGCTCCAGCCCCTGAATCTCGCGGTGAGCAGCGGGCTCCGCCAGCGTCGCACCGTTCAGTTGGCGCTGCGCCAGTGGGAACAAGGTATCGTTGATCAAGGTCGATTTGCCCGATCCCGACACGCCGGTGATGCAGGTAAACAGCCCAACCGGCAGCGTCAGCGTGACGTCTTTCAGGTTATTGCCCTTCGCGCCAATCAGCTTCAGCACTTTGGTCGGATCCGCAGGCACGCGCTGTTTCGGGATTTCAATCTTGCGTTTACCGCTGAGGAACTGCCCCGTCAGCGAATCTGGCACCGCCATGATCTCTTCCATCGTGCCTTCTGCGACAATCTGGCCGCCGTGCACGCCCGCGCCGGGGCCGATATCAATCACATGGTCAGCGGCGCGAATCGCGTCTTCATCGTGTTCCACCACAATGACGGTATTGCCCAGATTACGCAGATGAATCAAGGTTTCCAGCAGGCGCTCGTTGTCGCGCTGGTGCAGACCGATGGACGGTTCATCCAGAACGTACATGACGCCAACGAGCCCCGCACCGATCTGGCTTGCCAAACGAATACGCTGCGCCTCACCGCCGGACAGCGTTTCTGCCGAGCGGGAGAGCGACAAATAGTTCAGCCCGACGTTCACCAGAAACTTCAGCCGATCGCCAATCTCTTTCAGCACTTTCTCGGCGATTTGGGCGCGCTGCCCGCTGAGCTTCATATTCTGGAAGAACGTCATCGCATGGCCGATGCTCATATCGGAAATCTGCGGCAGCGTCGTCTGCTCAACAAACACGTTACGCGCCTCTTCACGCAGGCGCGTCCCGCCGCAGCTGGCGCAGGAACGGTTGCTGATGAATTTCGCCAGCTCTTCGCGCACCGCCGTGGATTCCGTTTCTTTATAGCGGCGCTCCATGTTGTGCAGCACGCCTTCGAACGGATGGCGGCGTACAGAGGTATCGCCACGATCGTTGATATATTTGAATTCGACGTTCTCTTTACCGGAGCCGTACAGAATCACTTTCTGAACCGCGGCGCTCAGGCTTTCAAACGGGGCATCGACGTCAAACTTGTAGTGCTCCGCCAGTGAGCGCAGCATTTGGAAATAGTAAAAGTTACGGCGATCCCAGCCGCGAATCGCGCCGCCTGCCAGCGACAGCTCCGCGTTTTGCACCACGCGAGCCGGATCGAAGAACTGCTGCACGCCCAGACCATCACAGCTCGGGCACGCGCCCGCCGGGTTGTTGAACGAGAACATACGCGGTTCCAGCTCATGCATACTGTAGCCACACACCGGGCAGGCAAAGTTCGCTGAGAACAGCAGTTCAGGCTGGGTAGGATCGTCCATATCCGCGACCACCACGCTGCCGCCGGAGAGATCCAGCGCGGTTTCAAACGACTCCGCCAATCGCTGCGCCAGATCGTCACGCACTTTAAAGCGATCGACGACAACTTCAATGGTGTGTTTTTTCTGTAATTCCAGCTTCGGCGGATCGGACAGATCGCACACTTCGCCGTCGATACGGGCGCGGATATAGCCCTGTGAAGCCAGATTTTCCAGCGTCTTGCTGTGTTCACCTTTGCGATCTTTCACAATCGGCGCCAGCAGCATCAGGCGTTTGCCTTCCGGCTGCGCCAGCACGTTGTCCACCATCTGGCTGACCGTCTGCGCATCCAGCGGCACATCATGCTCTGGGCAGCGCGGCTCACCTACGCGTGCAAACAGCAAACGCAGGTAGTCATGAATTTCGGTAATCGTCCCGACCGTAGAACGCGGGTTATGCGAGGTCGATTTCTGTTCGATAGAGATGGCGGGCGACAGCCCTTCGATATGATCGACGTCCGGTTTTTCCATCAGCGACAAAAACTGACGGGCGTAAGCGGAGAGTGATTCCACATAGCGCCGCTGCCCTTCGGCATACAGCGTGTCAAACGCCAGCGATGACTTACCCGAACCAGACAAACCGGTGATTACGATCAGCTTGTCGCGGGGAATTATCAGGTTGATATTCTTGAGATTATGGGTACGAGCACCACGAACTTCGATCTTATCCATTCACACACTTCCCGGAATAAAAACGGTTTGTCATCGCCTCTCGAAGGGAGAGAACCGGTACGAAACGAGCAATTATGGCACAAAAAAAACTGAATGGATATCCAGTATTAAACCCGTTTACTTTGCAAACGCTGCAAATCTTACTTTCATTTCTGAAGCCATTTCGCAGGTATGACAGAGAGTTTTCCCATGGTAAGATTGATCGTTTAGACTTAGAAAATAAATCTACCGATTCATCAGGAGAGACGAGCATGGCCAGCAGAGGCGTTAATAAAGTGATTCTTGTCGGGAATCTGGGTCAAGACCCGGAAGTCCGCTATATGCCGAATGGCGGTGCAGTTGCCAACATCACGCTGGCTACGTCAGAAAGCTGGCGTGACAAGCAAACCGGTGAGCAGAAAGAGAAGACCGAGTGGCACCGCGTGGTGCTGTTCGGCAAACTGGCAGAAGTGGCGGGCGAATACCTGCGTAAAGGCTCTCAGGTTTACATCGAAGGCGCACTGCAAACCCGCAAATGGGCCGATCAGGCTGGCGTAGAGCGCTACACCACCGAAGTCGTCGTTAACGTCGGCGGCACCATGCAGATGCTGGGTGGACGCCAGGGCGGTGGCGCACCAGCAGGCGGTAACGCAGGTGGCGGTCAGCAACAAGGCGGTTGGGGTCAACCTCAGCAGCCGCAGGGTGGCAACCAGTTCAGCGGCGGCGCGCAGTCTCAACAGCGTCCGGCACAAAACAGCGCTCCGGCGCAAAGCAACGAACCGCCAATGGATTTCGACGACGACATTCCGTTCTGAGTTCGATCTCCCATTTGACGTTCATATGCGCAAAAACCACCGCCTTCATCCTGAAGCGGTGGTTTTTGTTATTGGGGCCGACTCTGCGGTTCTAGCTAGTTTGCGATAGTCTGACGGCGGGATACGCCTTGGGCTGCGTTAGACACATCCTCCCATTTTTCCCACTCAGCCAATCTTGCTGCATAAGCCGCGCGCGCAACTGGTAGCCCCTCGGTACCGAGAAAAAACCGGAGAGGTGGTTCATTCATGTCGACAAGTTGCAGAACTGTGTCCGTAGCTGGTGGTTAAAAAAGAAATACGTCTTAGCTTTTCCAGTGACGAGATACGCCTGTCGCGCTGCCGATCAGCCAGTCAAAGGCCCGATCGGATAACAGCCCGCGCAAAAAGATCATCGGTTTGGCACTGAAGCCAACCGCATAACGTGTTTTTGGTCGCCGTGCGCTTACTGCACGAGCAATCGTGTCAGCAATGACTTCCGGAGGTGACAGACGTTTGCTGTTCGCTTCCCCAATCATCGATTCACTCATTGCCACCGCTTGAGGCGCATAGGGGCCCGTGCCGGAGACGTCGCGCAGTTTATTCGCGGCGATACTCCCCCACTCGGTCTTGATACCTCCCGGCTCAACGATCACCACATCAATACCGAACGGCTTTACCTCCAGTCTCAGGCAGTCACTTATCGCTTCCAACGCGAATTTTGTTCCGTGATACCAGCCGCCCAGTGGGGTATACATCTTGCCCCCCATCGAAGAGATGTTGACGATAGTGCCGGAGCGCTGAGCACGCATGTGGGGCAGCACCAGTTGAATCAGGCGAACGGCGCCAAAGATATTGACGTTAAACTGCTCGCGAGCCTCATCAGGTGAAACCTCCTCCAGCGCCCCGTATGAGCCATACCCCGCGTTATTGATCAGCACGTCGATACGTCCCGATTTTTTGAGGATGTCATCAATACCGGCCTGCATAGAGGCGTCATCGGTTACGTCCATCGCCAGCGTGTGAATACCGGCATCGGCCAGATTTTTCATTCTGTCGACTCGGCGAGCCGCGGCATATACCGTGTGGCCCAGCGCTTTTAATCTGAGGGCCGTCGCCTGCCCGATTCCAGAAGACGCCCCTGTGACTAAAGAAACTTTCGCGTTCATATTGGCTATTCCTGTCTGTCGTAAAGGTTGCAAGCGGGCCGTTTTCAGAACCGCGTGAATAGGGTTGCCACTATATAAGGCAGCGTGCGCCAATCATCTAGCGCGATACGCCATAGCACTTGCAGATTGCGCCAGCCGTATTTAGCGCGTTCGGCGAACGTTCAGTGGTGCGATTGAGAGGATGAAATGGATCGCCGCGATCGGATTGCCGAAGGTGGGTTTATGGGGGGGGGTACTGGGTGTTTTTTTACTGGGTATTGTGGCGGAATAGGTATCGAGAGGGGCTGTAGAAAACGGATGAACGCATTGATTAGACATTAATATTCACGCCATCTAATCAACACGTGATTGCTCCGCTTTCGGTTTAACGCATCAATTCAATCGCATCGCCTGACGTGCATTGTCAGGCGTTTGCCCTGTCCATCCCTGAAATGCACGATAGAACGAGTTAGGGTCTTCAAAACCAAGAAGAAAAGCGATTTCACCACCGGACATCGTAGAGTTAGCCAGATAATGCCGGGCCAGTTTCTCTCTGGTATGGTTAACCAGCGCGCGGAAGTTCGCGCCCTCCTCCTCTAAGCGACGCTGTAGCGTCCGCTTGCTCATCGCCAGACGCTCCGCAACGGTATCAATGGTTGCCGTGTTGCTGGGAATTAACTCCAGCAGTAAGGCTTGCACACGCTCGGTGATCGCGGCCTCGGCATCCAGCTCGCTCAAACGCCGACGTAATTCAGGTTCAAATACTCGCCACATGCCTTCGTTGACGGTCAAAAACGGGCGAAGGGCATCTGCGGCGGAGAACGTCACACTCAAGTTCGGATCGTAGTGTGCTGCTACGCCGAAAAACGCCTTATAGGCTGGCGCATAAGCAGCGGAAGGAGGAACGGGCAGGCTAACGCGTTTGGCCTTAACAGGTTCGCGTGTCGCTAACCGAGCCAGCCGAACCAGAAAGGCGATCTCTGCAACCTGTAATGAAGCGGGGACCTCTCCCTGTGCAAACAGCCAACGCGGTGAAACGTTCAAATCACCATTGCTGGCGACATCAATATCCAGACGCATAGGGAGTATCAACTGTTTGTATCTGGCAAGCCGTTGCGTAGCCTGCATCAGGTTCGCACTACAGAGCGCCGCGAAAAGAGGAGGATCAAAGAGTTCCACGCTTACCAGCTCGATAAGTTTCAAGGGAAATAATGGATCGTCAGCCTCCGTCTCCAGACTGCGCCAAAACCGAAAGTAATCCTCTACGGAAAGCGTCTGTTCTCCACGGGAAAAGAGATCTTCCGGTAACCCCGCCCGGCGCAAGACATGCTCAGGCCGAAATCCAAAATCCTTTAGCAAAGTCCGCCAGCCAATATCTAAAGGAAAACCCTGATTACGAGTCATGAAATCTCCATTGTCGCGAGAAAAGCAGGCCTACACGTAAACCCCACAGCAGTGAGTATATGCCAACGCGCGATGCCCAATATATGCAAAGTGCGCCAAGAAACCCGCAATTGGTGCCATTTCATGCATCGGCTATAGGGAGTGAAAGAATTGGTCTGCTCCTCTCCCAATAAGTGGAGGGGCCTATCCATCTATTTCATTGCTATTTTATTCCGGTAAATATCAGCCTGATTGCCAGCACTTATCCACGATACTATGAGAATAAAATGATGAATACAGACCAAGAAATTAGGGTTAATCCCGTTGAGCCAGAAGATCACGAGCTGTGGCTGCCCTATTGGAAGAGTTATCAGGAATTCTATAAGGTGCAGCTTTCCGATGAGGTCACGGAAGTCACCTGGAGCCGCTTTTTTAAAGCCGATATCCCTGTGTATTGTGCGGTAGCGAGAGAAGGATTACACATTGTGGGCTTCGTGCACTTTGTTTTTCACGACTCCACCTGGGGAGTAAACTCTTATTGTTACTTAGAAGATCTTTTCGTTGCATCCACCGCTCGCGGTAAAAACGTTGGCAAAAAACTGATTGAATACGTGAGAGAACAGGCACGAGAAAAAAACTGCGATCGGTTGTATTGGCATACTCAGGAAACCAATCAAACAGCCCAGCGACTTTATGATTGGGTGGCGGAAAAACCGGGCGTTATAGAATACAGAATGCCGCTTTAACGATAAAAAATAGATTGCCGCCGCACAGACTTTCTGTGCGGCGTCAGGCACTCACGACCAAAGCGCTATTTGTTCGACTTGGGTATTGGCCGCCAGTCCACCTTTATAGGATACGCTTTGAAGTTATAGTCGATACCATAAGAATGCTGCCTGCCAGCCAGACTGCATTTACCGAAAAAAGAGTATTCTCCGTTGTATCTCTCTGGAGGTGTCGAAATCACAATTTTTCCGCAGCAGTCAGGATAAATACACGCCGTCGTGTGGGTAAATACAATATAGCCGTCCTCGGTTCTGCTAAATAACCTGTCGGCATAAAGCTGTTTGCATTCCTCTTTATTCGGCGCGCCGGAGACCAAAATGCGGAGATTGTCATAATATCCCGCCACCACCACAGCAAATATCACCCCGAATGCAATGACATATGCCCACAGCGGCAAGTTGATTGCAGGATGAATCTGCATAAGATCCGCGACAAGACTCAATCCCGGCAATAAACACACGGCCACAAAGCTGACAATGAACTTACTCTGCTCAGAATGCGAGATTTCCTTATAAATGCGAGCCGTGTTTTCACCCACCAGATTGGTGTATTGCCCGTGGTGATTATTGACGTTAATAACGCCGGATTCATTATTGATAACCGTTTGATGTTCGCCAGTGTTTCTCTGTTCAATATCCATCACTCCCTCCTTAGACACAAAGTCATCACAGTAAGGGATTTGAGCACAACATGAATGAACCCGCTACGTTGATCTTCGCTACTCCACCCGCCGAACCGACTCTCTGACCACCACCTGTCCGGCCAGCTCCGTGCGCTGGGCAATACCAAGCGCCTGTGAAGGCGTCATTTGCTGCGCCAGCAGCTGTAGCGCCGCACGGGCAATCGTTTCAAATGGCAGATGCACCGTGGTGAGCGAGACTGGCAGCATATCGAACGGCAGGATGTCGTCCATTCCCATCACCGACATGTCTTCCGGCACTCGTAGCCCGTGCTGATACAGCGCGTCGATCACGCCGATGGCCTGATTATCCGCCGCGCAGAAAATCGCGGTAACCCCCAGCCTATCGGGATTCGCCGTTAGCCAGCGCAGCAGCGCATCACGCGCCGTACGCGGGTGGAAATCCGGCAGCGAGAGGATCAGATCCTCATCCACCGCAATCCCCGCCTGCATGAGCGCGTCCCGATAGCCGCGCTCGCGCTGTTTGATCGTCATGCGCGACGTCCAGGTCAGGTGCAGGATCCGCGTGTGCCCTTGCTCGATCAGGTAGCGCACTCCCGCCGCCGCCGCATAGTGGTTGGCGGGCGTCACGCTGCTCAGCCGCATTGAGGGATCTTCACCGTTGATCAGCACCGCCGGAATCCCGCTTTCCGCGACAGCGTTCAACAGCGTCGGGTGATCGTCATTCACAATCAGAATGCCGCTCTCTTTTCCGCCCTGAAGTTCACGCAATAGCTGCTGTTCGTTAATGGTGTCATGCTCCCCCAAAAACGGACGCAGTTGGATATTACGTTGCAGACAGAGCGTTTTCAGGGCGTTAATCAGCGTCAGCGACACCAGATTGTACTCACTCTCCAGCATCAGGTTACGCGGCGTCGCCAGCAGAATATGGCGCAGCGGCTCCGTCTGCGCGACGGTTGCTTTGGCCACTTTATGCAGCGGATAGCCCTGCTCGGTGGCAATCGCCATAATGTGCTGCCTGACTTTGGCGCTGATCGGTGCTGTACCGTTCAGCGCGCGGGAAACCGTGCTGATGGAAACCCCCGCGCGATCGGCAATATCCTTGAGTGTCGCCATTATTTCATCCCCGTGTTGGCAATCCCCGTCGTGATGTATTTTTGCAGGAAGACGAACACCGCCGTCACCGGCAGAAGCGAGAGCATCGTCATCGCCAGTATATAGTGCCACTGCACCGAGAACTGCCCCTGAAACGCGTTCAGGCCAATTTGCAGCGTAAAATTATCCTGACTGGAGAGGACGATCAGCGGCCAGAGGAAATCATTCCAGCGCCAGATCACCGAGAAGATCGCCAGCACCGCCAGCGCAGGCGCGGTCAGCGGCAGGATGATCTTCCAGTAAATACGGAACTCGCTGGCGGCATCGATACGCGCCGCCTCGATCAGCTCATCAGGGATCGTCAGCATATATTGCCGCAACAGGAATACACCGGTCGGCGTCGCCACTGTGGGAATAATCACGCCCCATAGGTTATCGCCCATATTCAGGCCAATCACCACCAGGAACGTCGGCACCATCACCACCGACAGCGGAATCATCATGGTGGAGAGAAACAGCGTCAGCACCGTACCGCGCCCACGAAACTCGTATTTCGACAGCGCAAACGCCGCCATCGAACTGAGCAACAGGGTCAGCAGCGTCGCCATCACCGTCACGAACACGGTGTTCTTCAGGTAAGTAGCAAAGTGGAACTTCGTTATCGGCGTCGTGTAGTTCTCCGTCTCCAGATGCAAGGCCTTCATCGGCACCAGATCTTTGGTCGATACACGTACCACTTCACTCGGCGCATCCGGGTTCACCAGCTGTGCAATCAGGCCGATGCGTCTAACCAATGCCATCGTTTTCGCCTCGCCGTCATCCTGCTTAACCTGCCACAGTTCCAGCGGCTTCGGGTACTCCGGCAGCGTGATGGTATCCGCCGCCTGCGGCAGAAAGCTGGGCGGAAAACGGTTGATCTCCGCGGGCGTTTTGAACGACGACATCGCCGCCCACATCACCGGAATCAGCACCAGCAGCGTGCCGACCACCAGCCAAACCCAGCTCATGATATCCGTTATGTGAATGCGCCCCGGATGACGGGTACGGGTGAGAAATGCGATTATTTTCATCATGGCTCCCGTTATTATTTCCCTTCCAGCCGACGTGTCAGCAGGAACTGCAACGCTGTCAGGATCATCAGCACCACGCCCATCAGCACCGAGGCCGCCGAAGCCAGCCCGTAGAGTGACGCGTTCGACGAAAAGGCGGTCTGATAGATGTACTGCACGATGAAACTGTTGGCCGTACCGGGCCCACCGCCGTTGGTTAACACCCAGGCTTCATCGAAGATCTGCACGCTGTTGATAGTCAACAGAATCACCACCACCAGAATGTTCGGCGCCAGCAGCGGCAGCGTCAGGCGATAAAAACCGCGCCAGCGCGAGGTACCGTCCACCGCCGCAGCCTCATAAATGTCACGCGGGATCGCCTGCAATCCGGCCAGCAGGATCAGGGTATAAAACCCGACGTGAAACCAGACGGAGACAAACACCACCCAGAAGCGCGACAGCGTCGGATCGAGCAGGAAGGTAATCGGCTGCCCGCCCAGCGACGACAGCACCAGATTCAACAGGCCGTTGCGGTTAAGAAACCACTGCCAGATCAGGCCCACCACTACCGGCGACAGCAGCACCGGATAGAAGAACATGGCGCGGAAAAAGCCACGGGCGATAATCTTGCGGTTGAGGATCAGCGCCGTCACCAGCGCCACCAGCAGCGTGCAGAGCACGTTGAAAAAGGTGAACGACACCGTGTTGTAAACGCCAGTCCAGAACAGATCCTGTTCACAGGTCGATGGCTCAGCGTAGTTGCCGCAGCTCAACAGCGTAGAAAAGTTATCCACGCCCACGTAGGGGCGTTCCCACAGCAGAATATTGGTGCCGCCGGTAAAGGCGTAGCACACCGCCAGCAGAATCGGAATAAAGACAAATACGGCGAACAGCAGCATATTAGGCGCGATAAAAAACCACGGCATCACTTTGCGGCCACCGAGTTTTTGTAGCAGATTCACCGCTTTTTCCACTGGCGTTACCAGCTTATCGATCAGCGATCCTGCGGGCAGTAAGGCAATCTTTCTCATGTCGTCCTCTCCCGTCGCGATAATTAATGCTCGGTACAGCGCGGCAATGTGTCATCCGTTTCACCATCGAACAGATGGCAATACGCCGGTGGGAAGCGGACGAACACCGATTCGCCCGCTGCGAACTCGCGGTGCTGCGCCAGATGGACGATCATCTCATCGTCAATGCCGCCCATCCGCCCGTAGATGAAAGTCTCATGCCCCATCATCTCGCAGCGATCGACACACAGCGCAATCCCCTCGCCTTCCTCCACCAGCTCACAGTGCGAAGGGCGAATGCCGAGCGTGACGTTCTGTCCGACTGTGCCGATAAACGGCAGCACCAGACGATTGCCCGACGGACACTGCACTTCGAGGCCGTCTGCGCAGGTGGCGACAATCTGTGCCGGGAACATGTTCATACGCGGTGAACCAATGAAGCCTGCGACAAATTTGTTTTTCGGCCGATTGAACAACTCCAGCGGCGTGCCAACCTGCTCGATGCGGCCGGCGTTCAGTACCACAATGCGCTGCGCCATCGTCATCGCTTCCACCTGATCGTGAGTCACGTAAATCATGGTGGTGCGCAGTTTCTGGTGCAGTCGGGACAGCTCGCCGCGCGTCTGCACGCGCAGCTTGGCATCCAGATTGGAGAGCGGTTCATCAAACAGGAACAGATCGGGTTCACGCACAATCGCACGGCCAATCGCTACACGCTGCTGCTGTCCACCTGACAACGCGCGCGGCTTGCGATCCAGATAGGGTTCCAACCCCAACATACGCGCCGCTTCATCAATACGGCTGTTAATTTCCGCTTTAGGGAAGTGCAGGTTTTCCAGCCCAAACGCGAGGTTCTTACGCACCGAAAGGTGCGGATAGAGCGCGTAAGACTGGAACACCATCGCAATCTTGCGCTCCGCTGGCGTGAGATCGTTCACCTTGCGCTGGTCAATCCACAGTTCACCGCTGCTGATCTCTTCCAGTCCGGCAATCATGCGCAGCAGCGTGGATTTCCCACAGCCCGACGGGCCGACAAAGACCATGAACTCACCGTCATGAATCGTTAAGTCCACGCCTTTGATGATGTTCACCGCACCATAACTTTTGTGGACGTTTTTTAGTTCCAGACTCGCCATTGTCAGCCCTCGCAAACAGAATCTAACTGTGCCAATAACATCAGCATGACCAGCGCCTGCCCGTAAGGCACGGCAACATTGGGAATATCGCGATAGAACTGTAAGTCGTGCCCCATCGCTGTGCCGTCCGAGACACCCTGCACCACGCCCTGTGCGTCAATCTGCGCCACCACGGCGGCATAGCCTTTTTCCAGTACGTCCTGCGGGAAATCGTGCAGCATGCCCAGTCGACGTGCCGTCAAAATCCCGGCGATAAATCCGGCGCTGGCGGAGGTTTCCAGCGGTGAATCCGGGTCATCCAGCAGCGTGTGCCACAGGCCGGACTCGTGCTGGCAGCGCGCCAGCGTGGTCGTTTGCTGTTCCAGAATCGCTTCCAGCGTGCGCAGTACCGGCGCGGACAGCTGATCCTCCGCCAGCACCCGCATTTCCGGCAGCACCAGCGTGATCCAGGCGTTGCCGCGTCCCCAGAACGCATTCGCATAGTGATGGCGACCGACGAACGTCCAGCCGTGATACCACAGCCCGCTACGCACATCGGCCAGATAGCGCGCATGCGTGACGAGCTGGTATTCCGCCTCTTCGATCAGATCGCGACGGGAGAGTAATTTCCCCGCGACCACCAGAAACAGACCGGCCATAAACAGCGTGTCATCCCACAGCTGTCCGGTATTCGGCCGCTCTTTCACCGTGTGCTGGAAACCGCCATCCTCGGTTTTTGGCAGCGAGTGCAGCAGCCAGTCCGCCCAGTCGCTCACGGTTTCACGCCACTGCGCGGGGGCATCCGGTTTGTCCTGACACAGCAGCGCCAGCACCAGCATCGGCGCCGTCGAGTTGATCTGACGCGGCGGCAGCCCGGCATCCAGCTTTTGCTGATACCAGTTCGCCAGCGTCGTCAGCATGGTGTCGTCCTGCGTCAGATGCGCCAGCTTCCAGAAACCGTACAGCCCGACGCCGACCTCCCAATCCCACTCTTCGAATTGAATCGTCAGTCCGGCGTCCGGCGTGTCGTCCTGCGTCACGCTGTCGATCGCTTTCAGGCGGCAAAATGCCCGCGCCACCTGCGCCAGCAGCGCTTCGGTTTGTTGTCGGTTAAGTGAACCTGTCTGCATGTCATGGGTTTCCTGTGTTGAACTGCAGGACGACCGGGACATCGTCGGGAAAAATGAAAGGCTGCTGCGCCACGCTGAATCCTGCCGCGTGGCTAAAGGCCAGTTCGCCGTAATCGGGATCGTCGATACGCACGCCGTCGCTGTCCTGTATCAGAGAACGCCCGCGGAAGCGGGCAGCGAATGCGATGAATCCTTGCGCGCCGTCGCCGCTGTCCACGGCAACGAACCACACGTTCTGCTCGCCATACGCCCGCAGTTCGCCTTCCGCCTGCTGGCCTGCGGTCGCAAACGGCTGCAATCCGGCGGGATTATGAAACGCGGCATAGCCGTTGCCGCCGCGCACGAAGCACCAGACATCTTCAACGATGACCTCATCCAGCGCGGTTTGCGGCAGATAAAGGTGTGTCCACGGGCGGATATCCTGTTGCAGCTCGAACACCATCAGCGCGCGATTACGATGCTGCATCAGGTGCGGCAAACGTCCGTTGCCCGCCCAGTAAGAAGGACGGTGCACGCCGTCAGGGCGATCCTCGCCGGGGTGGTTCACCCACAGGCGGGCGGCATAGTGCGTACCTAGCCGCACATCCAGCAGATGCTGCTGGTGCCCATGCTCGCCGGGGTGATGATCGAAAACGGAAGAAAAGGCGACATCGCGCTGCTTCCAGGCAATGATGCGGGCGCTGCGGTTCAGCCCTTGTACCCAGCGTGCTTCTGCACCGTGCGGCAGTGACCAGTGCGCAATCCGATCCGTCGTTTCCGGCGGCTGATAGTCGCTCAGGCACAGCAGCGGCAGCGCAGCGCAGTGCGGAATCAGCCAGCCCTCGCCCCACATCAGCGCACACAGGCCAGACAGTTCGGTCAACATGCCGGAGCGCAGCTCTTTATCGTAGGCGCGTCCCATGGTGCCAACCGCAACGCCGTTCTGATGCACCCACGCCGTCATCAGCATGATGCGGTCAATCACCACGCGGGATTTCTCGCGCAGATCGGCGTCCTGCGCCAGTTCGTACAGCGCCACCAGCCCGATCAGATCGATGGGGTAATAGGCCGCCGAATTCCACTCCACCAGCCCGTGTTCCAGAATGGAATCAAACCAGCGCGTCAGGCGTTCGTGAGCTATCGTCTTCTGCTCCAGCCCGCGACGACCACTGCACGGAAAGGTGTCATCAGGGAAGTTTTGCCCGGCCAGATACTGTGCGACGTGGAAACACAGGCAGTGGTTTTCGCTCCAGAACCACATGGTGTCGTTGCCCGGTTCATCAATCCAGTAGCGGAAACCGAGAATGGCACTGCGCACGCGCCGCCAGTCCTGCGGCGGCAACTGTTGCCCCTGATAGCGCTGCCACAGCCAAATCAACGGCACCAGTTGGAAATCAGCGCAGTCTTCACGGCGGCTGATTTTCTGCAATGCGCTGTTGAGAATCGGCGCGGCGGCATCGTTGCCCTCGCTCGTCGCGACAATCGCCAGCAGCCGCCCGAGGCGCTCAAAACCGTGTAACGCGGTATGGCGCAGTACCGCTTCACGCCGTGCCGCTAATGTTGGCAGCGCAGGCATCGTTTGCTCAGGCAAGCGCCCAAAGCTGAGGGTGCGCGTCAGCGTAATGCCGTTGCAGGTCGCAGCGCAGACCAGATCGTAATAGCCAACCAGAACCGCAGGCAGATCCACCTGCCAGCCCAGATTGCCGGCAGGCAGCGTCTGTTTCTGCTGCCATACGGGGACGGATTCGTTGACGTTGCCAATCAAGCGATGCGCCATCGTCACGGATTCCGGCAGCGGCTGCGTGCTGTTCAGCACCAGCACGGGCGGCTGGATCAGGTTATTTTCCAACGTCAGCCCGTTCACCCAGCTATCCAGCGCGGTCAGTTGTGCGCTGAGCGCCGCGTCGTCGTCAAGCTGCCAGCAGAGCGTGTCTTCCCCCTGATAGCACAGGCTAAACAGGTAATCTGTATCGCGCTCGCACAGCTCTTCGCTATGTACCACCAGCGTGTTCATCCCTGCTTGCAGCGGCAGCGTGATAGCACAGGTTTGTTCGGTATTACGGGTAAAGGGCGTAAAGCGGGCAACCTGCTCGCCGTTCAGCCACAGCGTGACCCCGCCGCAGGTGCTGAGCGTAAAGGGAGCGGCCTGCGCGCTGTCGCTGTGAATCACGCAGCGGGAAAAACGCTGAACGTGCACCGGACACGGCCAGAAATCGCTGAAATTCACGCTGCGGCTTTCATCGCCGCCGCTCCACATCAGCGGGAAGCGTAAATCGTCCGGCAACGTCACCTCACGCTTTGCTTCCTCCTGCAAAAAACGCACGCGGCAGGGCAACACGCCGACATCGACAAAGCCGTTAATAAAGCGGTAATTCACCTTATCCGGCAGCGTATCCGGCTCGGCGAAATAACGTTTTTCCGTCAAATCGGTAATCAAAAACCGATTAATGACGCCGTTCTTCTTTAATTTCCAACCGATATTCATACGGAATCCTGTTTACGGCTTTGACAAATAAAATAACGAAAATGTATGGCTGCACTTATTTGCACTTTCGCTGTGCGTACGCTGCCAATATTTAGGGCAACGAGCCAATTCCTGCACCGTGATATCGCAATTAGAATGCAAATTTGCATAAAAATGTCATTTGCATTCATTTATTGACATTTCGCATTAATAAATAAGATTCTCACGTTTATATATGTGATTAATATCACAAAAACGCTTTATTTAAATCAACATTTAAAATATCTTTAACCTGCTTCACATAAATCAATCAGGGTTCTGTCCATGATTGCATGATGAAAATGACAGATGAATGCAAATTTGCATTAATCAAAAGACAGGATAAACCGCAGAAATAAAATAACCCGTCGCCAACGCCAGGGTATTTCAGCCATTAATCAAACTTATGATGTGGAGAGGTTTATGATGCGTTCCAACACCGCGTTATTTTTTTCCGCCCTTGCACTGGGGTTATTCAGCAACAGCGCGTTAGCCGCCAAAACGCAAATAACATTTTTATATAGTGACGACGATCCCGAATTAGTGCATTTCATGGAACAGAAAGTAAAAGCTTTCTCCCAAAGCAATGAGCGCATCGATGTGAATTTTGTCAGCACCGGCTATAACGCGCTGCAAACGCAGTTGCCGATGCAGCTGGCGGCGGGCTTAGGTCCGGATATTGCCAAAACCACACAGATGGGGCTGCTCGGGTATACGCTGGATTTGCGCCCTTACCTGAAAGACCCCGCCGCCTTTGAGAAACGCTACAGCGCCGGTATCGAAAAGATCATTCGTGTGAAAGGCGTGCATAAAGCAGATGCGCTGCCGGGCTTTGTCGCGTCCTGGACGGCCGATCTACCGTTCGTTAACGTGACGCTGTTTGAACAGGCGGGCGTTCCCCTGCCGCAGCCGGGCTACACGATTGATGATTTGATGAAAGCCTCGAAGCTGGTCGCGGAAAAAACCGGCGTGCATATCCCCTTCACCATCGACCGCAGCGGTTTCCGCTTCTCCGGCCCGGCCTACTCTTATGGCGCACGTTACGATAAAGACGGGCTGATCAACTTCCCGGACGCGGCAGCACAACAGTGGATTAAAGATCTGAAACGCTGGTCGGATGAAGGCGTGTTCCCGCGTGAAATGTGGGGCGCGGCGGGCGGCGGCCAGTACAAGAGCATGGCGGACGATTTCGTGAACGGCAACATCGTGACCTACTTCTCCGGCAACTGGCTGTTGAACCAGTTCAGTAAGCAGATTGGCGACGGTTTTGACTGGAAAGTGCTGCCCGCACCTTGCAAAGAGAAGTGTATTTCGATGGGCGGAGCAACCTTTATCATGCCGTTCACCACCACCAAACACCCGCAGGAAGTCGCCGAATTCATGGAGTGGCTGGGCAGCGAACCGCTACAGCGTGAGATTGCCGAGCGCTTCAATATCATCGTCGGCGCGGATATTACCGATCTGCACTACCAGACCAAAGATAAGCACGTGATCGACGGCCTGAACACCGCGCGCGAAGAGATCAAAAAGATCCCGTCTTACGTCTTTGATTGGGAACGCATGGAAAGTCTGGGCGCGAACGAACTGTACCCGATCATCCTGACGCGCTTTACCCAATATCTGAACGATCAAGTGTCGTTTGATGAGTATCTGCGCCTGACGTCAAACGATGTGAAGCGCCTCAACGAAACGATCGCGACCAATCAACAACAGCGGAAAAGCGCACCGTGAAATGGCAACTGAGGGAGATCGACATTGATGGCGATCGCCCCTTTGATCGGGCGCAGGAAAGTGCGTGGTGCGAACAACATTGGCCGGGGCAAAGCCGCTGTCTGCTGGTCAGCGGCGGTTTTACCCGGCTGCTGCACTGGCATGACGGCCTGCTGACCTGCCGCGGCGGCGACTGCTTTCCTATCGGCACCCCGGCCAGCCTGTCGCGGCTGGGGCTCTGGGCGGTACAGGAGATGCTTCAGGCCGTTGAGGGCATCACACCGCTTACGCCGCTCAGCGAAACGCTGTTCCTGCACTTCGATAAGCATGTCGACCGGGTTATCGACTGGTCAAAACAGGCGCAGGCCGCAGACTACACAACGCTCGGGCAAACAGTGCTGGCACACCCGCAGGACGCGCTGGCGGTGCAGTTGCTGACTCGCTGCGCCGGCGAGCTAGCCCTGTTGATCAACAGCCTGCCGGATTCACAGACTGACGCCGTCGACCTCAGCGGCGATCTGGCAGCTGCCTGCCTTCCCTATCTGGACTCAGGAGCACGCGCATCATGACGACATGGCTGTATGCTGGCGTGGATGGCGGCGGCACTGGCTGTCGGGCACGTATTTATCAGGCCGACGGTACGCCGCTCGGTCAGGGACACGGCGGTCGTGCCAATCTGCTGCTCGGCGTGGAAAGCGTGCGCCAGTCGGTGGATGATGCCATCGCACAGGCGTTGAAGCACAGCGGGCTGTCACCGGATGACGTCTCCCGGCTGAAAGTCGGACTGGCACTCGCCAGTGCGGAACATCGCGCCGCCTACGAGGCGTTTATGGCGTTGCCACATCCTTATGCCGCTCAGGTACTCAATACCGATGCGCTGGGTGCCTGTCTGGCCGTCAATCAAGGGAAAGCGGCGGGCGTAGTCATTGCCGGCACTGGCTCCTGCGGGCTGGCGTGGCAAAACCAAACGATTACCGCCTACGGCGGCCATGAATTCCCGATTTCCGATCAGGGGAGCGGCGCACGCCTCGGGCTGGCGGCGTTGCAACACACCTACTATGTCCTACAAGGCTGGTGCGCGCCGTCTGCACTCAGCCAGAGTATCGACGACTTCTTTTCCGTCAACGCTGCGCCCACGCAGGCCGCGAACACGCTCGACGCGCTACAGACATTTAGCCAGCAGGCGAAACCGGGCGATTATGCGCAGTTCGCCCGCCACGTATTTGACTGCGCTCAGCAGAACGATGCCGTTTCTCACACGCTGCTGGCGCAGACGGCCAGCGAAATCAGCCTGCTGTTGGCCGCCGTAGCGGGCCACGCCACACCTCGCTTATCGCTCATGGGCAGCATCGGCTTACATATTCGCCCGTGGCTGCCGGACGAGTGGCAATCCCAACTCGCCGCCCCGATGGGCGATGCGCTCGACGGCGCACGATTGATTGCCTGTCATGATTATGCGTTATACAGCCATCCGTTATAAAAAATAAATTCCGTTATAAAAATAAATAATGCCGGAGACATCAATGACATCACTCACTCGCAGAACCTTCGTCAAGCTCGGCGCAGGCAGCGCCATTACGCTGGCTGGCGGTTTTTTTCACGCTAACGCCGACACGACCGCACCCGCCGGGCCGCTGCGCATTGCCATTATTTCGGATGTCCATGTCCACAATATCTACGGCAACTACGATTTTGACGGCCTGCCCGATGCGCAGACCGGAAAGAAGCTGACCATTCGCACCCTGAAAGATTCGGTGAATTCGACCCGTATCTTCAATGAGCCCTACTTTGCGCTGCTGGCCGCGCTGGACGAACTGGCAAAACAGCAGGTGAAATACGTGGTGCTGTCCGGCGATTATTCTGATGACGGCCAACAGCCTACCGTTGAAGGCATTGCCGCCATCCTGACGCAGTATGAGCAACGCCACGGCATGCGATTCTTCGCCACGCCTGGCAACCACGATGTCAATCGCCCACAGGGGGATGACTCCTGGCAAAGAATGCTCAACGCCGACGGCAGCAGCACCATGCTGAGTAGCAAACCCGGCGTTAAGCTTGGCGACGCACAATCGCTGATTGTCACCGCCAAAATGCAGGCGCTCGGCTATGAACGCGGCCTGCCGCTGATGAAGCCGTTTGGTTTCTTTAAACGCGATGACTTCCTGCACTGGGAAACGCCGTTTGGCGACAGCGACGAACTCAGTAAACGTCAGTATCTCGCCCGTTCACCGGACGGCAGCAAGCAGTGGAACATTGTGGACGCGTCCTATCTGGTAGAGCCGGAAGCGGGACTGTGGCTGCTTTCCATCGATGCCAACGTGTATCAGGTCAAAGACGGCCCGGAGAAACGCGAAGGGATTGAAGGCTATTCCACCAGCAGCAATACGGGCTGGAACGCGCTGCTGACCGAGAAGCCGTTCATGCTGCCGTGGGTGAAATCGGTGGTACAGCGGGCAAAAGCACAGAACAAGAAGCTGCTGGTGTTCTCACACTATCCGCTGGTCGATTTCCTCGACGGCACGGTAGAAGACGAAAAGCAACTGTTTGGCAGCAACAGCTTCATTAAACGCACGCCGCGACCGGAGGTCGCCGAACAGGCGCTGGCAGCCGGAATTCGCCTGCACTTCAGCGGCCACCTGCACGTCAATGACACTGGCGTGTATCGCGGTTCGCAGGGGACGCTGGTGAATGTCGCAGTGCCGTCGCTGGCCGCTTACCCACCCGCCATGAAGCTGGCGACGCTGCACAACGACCGGGTGGATATCGATACGCTGGTCCTGCGCGACGTGCCGCAGTTCAACCATTTATTCCCGTTTTATCAGAAAGAGTTAGATCGCACCGGTGAACCACTGGGCGATATTCTGAAAAGCCGCGATTATTACGACTTCCTGCACCATCATCTGGCGCTGCTGGTACGTCAGCGTTTTCTGGTGAAAGACTGGCCGGAAGATTTATCGCCTCTCATCAATACGCTGAACTGTGGCGATCTGCTGTGGATCGCCCAGCAGCAGGATCCGCTCAGCGCCAAAACGCTGCCTGACGCCGCTGAGCGCAAACCAAAGGCGGTAGCAGGCACTGATGGGTTACAGGATATTTCACTGCTCACGCTGGTGACCGACTGGTATTGCCTGCGCAACGGCAGCGATCTCGCCTGGCAGGATATTCCATCTGCGCGGGTGAAACAGTACCGCGCCCTGCTGGCGGCCTACACGCCAACGGCCACGCTGCCGCCGGACAGCCTGCAATACCGCTTCGGCCTGATGCTAAAAATCCTCGCCGGTTACATCAACGATGAGCCTGCAACCCGCTTTGTGGTTGATATGCAGGGGAATTTCGTCACGGTGTGATGTGTTCATAGAATTGGCTTTTAGTCACATGGGTTATGTAGAACTAGAGGTGGTTTCGTGCGCGTCGAGCACTGTTCTCTTCATGCTACGTCGTAGCACGCGCCCGACATAGGGGGCTACGCCAGCCCCCTATGAACCCCGGCTTTTGGCGGAAATTATGCCGCTAAAGCGGTGCCTTCGGTGCCCATGCCCGCGTTTCGAGCCGCCAGTGACGCGTTCCCTACGCGGCACTGGCTTTCGCGGCATCCATGCCGCTCACTCGGCGTTCATGTTCCCCTCAGCATAATTTTTTACGCCGTGAAAAGAAGCGCCATCGCGATATGAGTTGGCTGGTTTTTTTCAGCAGTGCGGCGCACGGAACACTTCCCCAAACCCAACCAAACCCAATCGACTTACATACTTTCTTACCTATTCCCTCTGTCATCACCGCCAAAAAGTGATACGTTATAATATAACAGTTAGACTTTTCCCGATGATAATGACAAGTTTTTACTCCCTCTCCGCGCTTAAGCGCGTGTTACTGGTTTCCCTGCTGTTAGTGCTGTTGTGGCTATTGGTCGGGTGGGCGGTGGTGTTGCCATGATTGCCCTACAGGAACTGGCCTTTGGCTATCGTCGTCAGCCGCCTCTCGCGACAATCAGCGGATGTTTCCACCAAGGTTCGCTGACGGCGATTATTGGCGCAAACGGCTGCGGAAAATCCACATTGCTGAAAACGCTGGCGGGTCTGCTGCCGCCGCTTTCCGGTTCATTCAGCCTCGGCGATGGCAGCAAGGATAATGCTATCGGCTATTTGCCGCAGCTCTCCGAATTCGATCGGCAATTCCCTATCAGCGTACGCGACCTGGTACTCATGGGATCGCTGCCCCATCGTGGCCTGCTGCGGAGTATCAACGCCAATTGGCATCGCAAAGCGGTCGCTGCGCTCGACGCCGTCTCGATGGCGGATTTCGCCGATCGGCATATTGGCGTCCTGTCCGGTGGGCAGCTACAGCGCGTGCTCTTCGCGCGGCTACTGCTGACACAGGCTCCCATCATTCTGCTGGATGAGCCTTTTACCGGCATCGATAGCCAAACCACGCAGGCGCTTTTACAGACAATCGAGCAGCTTCACGCCGAAGGCAGAACCATTCTGGCCGTTTTGCACGATCTGGAACTAGCCGGTCAGCACTTCCCGAATATCTTGCATCTCACCCCGGACGGCCATCGCTGGGGGGATGCTCAGCCCATACTACATAGCCTGCGCAAGGCCGACAGCGATACGCCAACGCTCAGGATCGTCACGTCATGATGTTATTTCACCTGATCTCTTCTCCTTTTGCCGAATTCGGTTTTATGCGTCGTGCGCTGGTCGGCTGTCTGGTCATCACGCTAAGCGCCGCGCCGCTGGGCTGTTTCCTGCTGCTGCGGCGCATGAGCCTGATTGGCGATGCGCTATCACACGCGGTCTTACCCGGTGTCGCCATCGGCTATCTCATCTCTGGGATGTCACTGCTGGCGATGGGAATCGGCGGCTTTATCGCCGGGCTGTCCGTCGCCATGCTCTCCGGCTTCGTCACCCGCCACACGGAATTAAAAGAGGACGCCAGCTTCGCCGGATTTTACCTTGGATCGCTGGCGCTCGGCGTCACGCTGGTGTCACTGCGCGGATCCAGCGTCGATCTGCTGCATGTGCTGTTCGGATCGATTCTCGCGGTAGATCGCGCCGCGCTGCTCGACATTGCGCTGATCGGATCCGCCTCCCTGCTGGTGCTGGCCGCTCTCTATCGGGCGCTGGTTATCGAATCGTTTGACGTGACCTTCCTGCGCATGAGTTCAGGGCGCTATCGGGCGCTGATTCACGGCCTGTTTCTGTCGCTGGTGGTGCTGAATCTGGTCGCCGGATTCCAGCTGCTAGGCACGCTGATGACGGTCGGCATGATGATGCTGCCTGCCGCCAGCGCACGCTTCTGGACGCAGCGCCTGCCCGTCATGCTCGGCATTGCGGTGCTGCAAGGAATGGCCGCCAGCCTGATCGGCCTGCTGTGGTCTTACTATGCCGAGCTGCCCGCCGGGCCTGCCATCATCCTGACGATTACGCTGTTTTTCTGTTTCTCGGTTTGTGTTGGTCACAACGGTGGGCTGTTACGCCAGCGTCGTTGACCGATGAATCTCGTTATCTGCAACTTTCTGTGAGGGAAAAATGAAACGTTCACTGTTAGCTATTGCGTTATCCGGCCTGCTGCTTAGCCCACTGGCGATGGCAAAGAATCTTGATGTGGTTGCCAGCTTTTCCGTACTTGGCGATATGGTCAGCCATATCGGTGGCGATCGTGTGACCGTGACCGATCTGGTGAAGCCCAATGGCGATCCGCATGAGTTTGAACCCTCGCCGAAAGACAGCAAAACGCTGGCTCACGCCGATCTGGTTTTCGTTAACGGGCTGGGGCTGGAAGGGTGGATCGACCGGCTGGTCACCGCATCCGGCTATCATGGCGACGTCGTTACGGCCTCAAACGGAATTGAAACCCGCACCATGGTGGAAGATGGCAAGACGGAAACCGATCCCCATGCCTGGAACAGCATGAGCAACGGCGTGGTCTACGCGCACAACATCGTCAACGCGCTGGTGAAAGCCGACCCAGCGAATGCCGATTACTATCGTCAACAGGGCGAAGCCTACATCAAGCAGCTACAGGATCTGGACAGCTACGCGAAGAAAACCTTTGCCGCTATTCCGCCAGAAAAACGTAAGGTGCTGACCAGCCATGACGCGTTCGGCTATTTCAGCCAGGCCTACGGCGTGAAGTTCCTGTCACCGGTGGGCTACTCTACCGAATCGGAAGCCAGCAGCAAAAAAGTGGCCTCGCTGATTAAGCAAATTAAACAAGAGAAAGTGAAAAGCTACTTCATTGAAAACCAGACCGATGCACGTCTGGTGAAACAAATCGCCGATGCCAGCGGTGCACAGCCCGGTGGTGAACTGTACCCGGAAGCCCTGACCGACGCCTCCGGCCCTGCCGCAACCTATACGGCCGCGTTTAAGCACAACGTCGATACCCTCGCCGCCAGCATGAAGTAAGCCCCATTCCAGCCAGCGTCACACCGCTGGCTGGAAACCTCGCTCTGCTCTGCCCTCTGGAAAAGATTCACTACACTTAACCCGTACGCTATTTCCAAGAGGGGATCTATGACATCGCAATCGTTCAACAACAACGGGTTGTTACGCCAGAAACTTTGTGGGCTATGGTTTCTGGAATCCTTCATTGATGTACTGGGTGACGGCAGCGTGGTTTATATGATGGGAGAAGGGGCGACCGGCTATATCCAGTATACCGATGATAACTGGATGACGGTGCAAATCATGGGCAGCGACAGATTGCCCTACGATGCAGGCATTATGACGGGTGGCTCAGAGCAGCAGTTAATACAGGCCGCCGCCACCTACTTCGCCTACGCCGGCCGTTATGAAACCAATGACGCCGAGCAGACAGTCACACACTACCTGGACTATTGCCTCATCCCAAACTGGGTTGGCTCCAGCCAGCTGCGCTACGCGCAGTTCAGTGAAAACGACACGCGTCTTTCTTTAACCACGGATCCGATGACGTTTAACGGCGTGGTGCATAAACCTGAACTCAACTGGCGACGGCAGTCAGCCTGACACAGGGCATCATGCACAAGGCGTCAGGCACAAACCCGGTTTACACCAGCGTCAGATTGAACGTTTTACCTTTCAGTTGCTCCTGCACCTCGGGCGCGAGCGCACTGTCGGTGATGATATCGGTCAGTTCAGACAGCGGCGTCACGCAGAACAGCGAATAGGCGCCATATTTACTGCTGTCCGCCAGCAGGATCCGGCGGCTGGCATTTACGCCGAGATCTTGCTTCACGCCCGCTTTTTCTTCCGTCGGCGTGGTGATCCCTTTATCCAGGCTCCACGAGTTGCAGCTGATAAACGCGATATCGGGATAAATACTGCGTAACAGACGGCGGCCGTGCTCACCAATACAGGACTGGCTGCTGTCATCAATACGCCCGCCGATAATCGTCACTTCGATCTGCTTAAACTCAGACAGGAACAGCGCAATTTGCAAATCGGCAGTAATCACGCGCAGCGGCAAATGCGTCAGGTGACGCGCCAGTTCCAGCATGGTCGTTCCTGCATCCAGCACCACCGCACTGCCCGGTTTGACCAGCGTTGCGGCATAGCGAGCTATCGCCTGCTTTTCCTGAAGGCTGCGCTGTAATTTTTCATTCGTGGTCGGCTGGGAAGGAATAAAACGATTGAGCGTCACGCCGCCATGACTGCGACTAATCACGCCCTGCTCATCCAGCTTGATTAAATCACGACGGATCGTCGCCGGAGAAGCGTCGATCACGGACACCAGCTCATCTACCGTCACCAGATTATGGCTTTTCAGATAATCCATAATCTGATCAAGACGGCTCTGGCCTCTTACTTTATCCCCGCTCATGCGGAAAGCATCGGTTAATGTAGGATCCACGGCGATATCCATCTTGCTGTCATATACCCGTAATACTTCAAGCTGCTTGTGCGTTGGCTGCGCTCACTCACCCGAATCACTTACCTGAGTAAGCTCATCGGGATTCCCTCGCTTGCCGCCTTCCTGCAACTCGAATTATTTGGGGTATAAAGTTACTGTAAATTGTTGGTTGCAGGATACCAGAAACCTTCCCAAACGCGGGAAGGAAGATATCCTGCAATGCGCGCTGTATCGCGTTTTATTCGCTTACAAAACCCGTGCCATCAACGGTGATAAGTTACCACTAATCAGGCCAGTTGCATCGCGAGCTGGATAGAGATCGCCATACTTTCGGACTTCGCTTTTCCTGTCCAGGCAATATCAAACGCCGTGCCGTGGTCAGCAGAGGTGCGGATGAACGGTAATCCGGCAGTGATATTCACCCCATCATAGAAGCCCAGCAGCTTGAGCGGAATGTGTCCCTGATCGTGATACATCGCCACGACCATGTCGTACTGGCCTTCATACGCCTGCAAATAGACGGTATCCGGCGGGCACGGGCCATAAACATCAATGCCTTTGGCCTTCATGGCTTCAACCGATGGCGACACGATGGTGATCTCTTCGTCACCAAACAGACCATTCTCGCCCGCGTGCGGGTTAACCCCGGCAACGGCGATACGTGGGTGGGTAAAACCGACACGCTTGAGGAAGACATCCGCCATATCGATCACCGTTTCCACGCGATCGCGGTTCAGCGTATCCAGGAATTTACGCAGCGCGATGTGCGTTGAAACATGGATAACCTTCAACTTATCGGTATACAGCACCATCGCATAATCGCGGCTGTTGGTCAGTTTCGCCAGCAGCTCGGTGTGACCCGGATAAATATGCCCCGCCGAGTGCAGCGCTTCTTTATTCAGCGGTGCCGTCGCAATCGCGTGGACCTCACCGGCCATCGCCAGCGCCGTCGCTTTCTTGATGCAGCGATAAGCCAAATCGCCCGCCTGTGCCTGAACGACGCCAGGTTCCAGCGCCTGAGGATCTTCCAGCGGCTCATCAATGATGTTGATGACGCCCGGCGCGAAGACCGCGTCAGCTGGCTTATCAATGATTTTCAGCTCTACGGCTGGCACCACATTCAGCGCCAGAATACGTCGCATCGTCTGTACGCAGCCCACCACCACGGCAGACGCGCCGGAAAGCTCGCCTTCGGCCAGAGACTTGATAATAATTTCCGGTCCAATCCCTGCCGGATCACCCATCGTTACCGCAATAATTTTACTCACTGACCTTCTCCTCAATAAAACGTAAAACGTCGAGCAAAGTAGTTTCGTTGCCAAAACCCCCCGCTTTAGTCATCACAGGGGTCGTGCCGACAACGCTGTTCAGCAGGTATCCCCAGGGCACACAGGATGCGATTTGCCCCTTAATCTGAAAGCCGGTCGCGCCCAGTGCGGTTGCCACGGCAATCGCAATGTCACCACCGGATAAATACAGCCCACCCGGCAGGCGCCGGTTAGTCCTGTCCGCTGTCAGGCTGTCGAGCGCCTGAACAATGCTGCGCGTAAGTTCCCCCAGATAGTGGCTGATCGTTTCGCCAAGCTGCTGTCGGCTAAGCCCAAGCTGCTGGCACCGCGCGTCGATTTCGAAGCGCTGATTTTCGTTGTGACAGGTACGAATAATGCAATGCTGGCCGTTCATCAGCGCCGCCACCGCCTCCTCACACTGGGATGCCATGACGGTGGATGAATGGGGTGAAAAGAGCGCGTTGATGTCGATCTCAACCAGCGTGACATCGCTGCGCAGTCTGGCGGCTGCAATCTGTTTTTGAGCGATATCGCTCATTGACCCAATGACAGCCAGCAGCGGCTTCTCCGTTTTGCGCGTAAAATCCTGCGCGTTCGCCAGCGCTTCGCTCAGGCCAGCCGAACCGACCAGCAAGGGACAAAACGGTAACGCTCTGGCGGCGTCAACGATATGCACCAGATCGTCCTGCACATCCGTATCAAGAATAATCAGACGTACGCCCTCGTCCGCTAACTGCTGCAAACGCTGGGCTAAATTGGCCTGACGGACGTCATCAAGGTGTATTTCCGCCACCGGTAAAGCGGTTTGCTCCGCCAGACGGGCTGCGATAGAAGCCGAGGTCACCGGCGTTTTGGGATCGCTGGCAAATTCCGTGTCGGTAAGCAGACGACCATTCACCCAGACCTCGCCTTTGCGGGTCACACGTCCAAGCGTCGGCGACGCAGCGGCAATCAGCGCAACGGGCACCTCTGCCGCAGACAGCGCCGCAGCAATCTCTGCGCCCAGATTTCCGCGCAGCGTCGAGTCAATCTTCTTGATAATCCAGCCTTGCCCGCCTGCTGCCTGCCAGGCCGCAACCGCTTCTGCGGTGCGTTGCGACGCTACGTCATCACGCGCCGCACGGCTATCGGTGTTAATCACCACCGCGTCACCCAGTAAATCCGCATGCAGTTTATTAACGTCAAAGACGACGCTAACCCGCGCACCATGCTGCGCCAGACCGACGCCCGCATCATTGGCACCCGTAAAGTCATCAGCGACCACTAACACCTGTTCTGCTGATTGCTGCACGTTTGACATACTCCATCCCCGGTTCATGATTACCTGATAATGATTATATTGAATCACGTTTGATTATATGTGAGCAATATCAAATTATTTAAAAGGAATTTCACCTATAAATTATCACCACGATGTGGCAAATGGCGCTTAGGCGTGATGAGAACCGCGTCATTTGACTGAAAGTAATCACCATCGCAACCATTATCATCATAGCGATAACGCTCTGGCGAAAGAGAAAAGGCAAGGTAATAAGCATGAACATCAATAGCACTATCCTCAGCGGTTACCGGGTACTTCAGGACATTAGTCACCTGTTGGCAGGGAAACAGCACGTTTTATTTGTCACCGACAAAAACATCGTCGGGCTGCCTGACGTTCAGGCGCTGATCGCACAAGTTAAGCAAGCCGTTCCGCAGGTTCTGTTAGTTGATAATGTTCCTGCCGAGCCAAGCCAGCATGATGTAGCCCAAATACTGAGCCAGCTCACACAAACCCAGACAGATCTGGTAATCGGCGTCGGTGGCGGTAGCGTGCTGGATGTCGCCAAACTGCTTTCCGTACTGTGCGCGGGCGATGACGCCGTCACGCTGGATAGCCTGCTGGCAGGGGAAAAACCGACTCGCCGCACGACATCCCTGCTTATCCCGACCACCGCGGGAACGGGCTCAGAAGCCACGCCGAATGCCATTCTGGCGATCCCGGAAAAAGAGACCAAGGTCGGTATTATTACGCCAGTGATGCTGCCGGACTACGTTGCGCTGGTGCCGGAACTGACCATCAGCATGCCGTCACATATCGCCGCTTCAACGGGTATTGATGCGCTCTGCCACCTGATTGAGTGTTTCACCTCAACGATTGCCAACCCGGTCAGCGACAACTACGCGCTGATTGGCCTGAAAAAGCTGTTTGCCAACCTCGAAACCTCCGTGCGCGAGCCGAGCAACATGGAAGCCAAGCTGAACATGCTGTGGGCGTCCTACTACGGCGGTGCCGCCATTGCCCACTCTGGTACGCATCTGGTTCACGCCATGTCTTACCCGCTGGGCGGCAAGTATCACATCCCGCACGGCGTGGCGAACGCCATCCTGCTCGCCCCTTGCATGCGTTTCGTGCAGGACGCCGCACAGGAGAAATTCGCACAGGCGTATGACCTGCTGCCGGATGCCGATTTGACGCTGAGTACCGCGGAAAAAGCGCAGGCGCTGGTGACCTATTTCAGCGAATTGGTTAAACGCCTCAACCTGCCCAACACCTTACAGCAGCTCGGCGTGGAAAAAGACCACCTGCCCTACCTGGTTGATGCCGCGTTACAGGTTCAGCGCCTGATGAAAAACGTGCCGACACAGGTCAGCGCCGACGATGTTCGTGAGGTTTACCTGACTCTCTTTTGAAGCACGGTTTGAAAGAGAACAGGTTTCGGCAGAACGGTTTTAAGTTTTCATCTTTTTGATTACGTGTCACGAGGAAGAACAATGAGTAAAAACATTACCGGCGTCCTGACCGCCATCGTCACGCCGTTTGATAACCAGGGCGAATTTAACCCCGCTGCCATGCGCCTTCAGGTGCAGCGCCAGATGCGCTACGGCAACGGTATTTTTTGTAACGGCACCAACGGTGAGTTTTTCGTACTGCACACCGATGAGAAAGTCGCCGTCACTGAAACCTGCGTTGATGAAGTTGCCGGAAAAGTGCCGGTTGTCGGCCACATCGGTGAAATCTCCACGCGGGAAACCATCAAGCTCGGTAAGCGCATCGCCGCGCTGGGTGTTGATGCCGTTTCGGTCATCACCCCGTATTTCATCCCACTCAAACAGGAAGAACTGATTGCCCACTACACCGCCGTCGCCGATGCGCTGACTGTGCCGGTGTTTCTCTACAACATTCCTGCACGCACGGGGAATACGCTGGCGCCGGAAACCGTCCGCACGCTGGCGGATCACCCGAACATCATCGGCATTAAAGACAGCGCAGGCAGCTATGAAAGCCTGAGTGGCTATGTGCAAGCGGTGAAAGGCGTACAGGGCTTTAACGTATTGAATGGCCCAGACTCGCTCATTCACCAGGGCTTTGTTGACGGCTGCTCCGCCTGTATTTCCGGGCTGGCTAACGTGGCACCGGAACCGATCAGCCAGATCTGGCACCGCTTCAACGCGGGCGACATTGAAGGCTCTCGTCAGGCACAAGAACAGGTTGCCGAATTGCGTAAGACACTGTACGCCATCGCGTTCTCACCGGCTGTGGTGAAAAAAGCGCTGGCAATCATGGGTGAAGATGTCGGCGTCAGCCGCTATCCGATCCAGTTTTCCGCACAGGATGAAGACAACATCCGCAACATACTTAGTCAATTCTCGCAGTAACAGAGAAATATCAATTTCCACTTATAGGCCGAGAAGATATGAACCATTTTAACCTTACTGACACCCTCATAATCGTTGGGATGATTGTGTTTTATATCGCATTCACCTCATGGTTAACCTACAAGCTCCGCAGTAAATCGAACACCGAGTTCATGGAAGGGTCACGCGCGCTACCGGCGTTTATCGTCGGTATCCTGCTGATGACCGAATTCATCGGTGCCAAATCCACCATCGGTACGGCGCAGTCTGCCTTTGAAAACGGCTTTGCCGCCTCCTGGTCGGTGATTGGCGCCGCCATCGGTTTCCCGCTGTTTGGTATCATTCTGGTGAAAAAAATCTATAACACCGGGAAGATCACCATTTCTGGCGCGATCGCCGAGAAGTACGGCACCAGCACCAAGAACATCATTTCGATCATCATGATCTATGCGCTGTTGCTGGTAAACGTGGGCAACTACGTCAGCGGCGCGGCAGCGATTGCCACCGTGTTGAAAGTCTCCCTGCCAGTCGCCGCGTTGATCACCGCGGTCGTCAGTACCTTCTACTACTACTTCGGTGGTTTGAAAGGAACGGCCTACATCACGCTGATCCACAGCGCCGTGAAGTACGCTGGCGTCATGATCATTCTGTTCGTGGCATTGAAAATGACCGGCGGCTTCAAGCCAATGATCGAACAAATGCCGGATTACTACTGGACGTGGGACGGTAAACTCGGTGCCAGCACCATCTTCGCCTGGTTGATCGGGACTATCGGTTCTATCTTCTGTACCCAGTTCGTGATTCAGGCAATTTCATCAACAAAAGATGCCACCAGCGCCAAACGTGCCACCTGGGTTGCCTTCTTCTTCTGTATGCCGATTGCGCTGGCTATCGCGGTCATCGGTGTTGCAGCGAAATTTGCGCACCCTGAAATCAACAGCCTGTACGCGATGCCGGTCTTCCTGCAAGACATGAACCCATGGCTCGCCGGTCTGGTCACCACGTCACTGGTCGCGTCTATCTTCATCAGCGTGAGTATGGTGGCACTGGCTATCGTTTCCCTGCTGATTAAGGACTTCTACGTTCCTTACTGGAAACCAACGCCAGAAAAAGAGATGAAAATGACCCGGATCCTGTCGCTTGTCGTAGGTTTCGCGCCGCTCGTCTTCGTTCTGTTCGTTCCTGAAATCCTGAAGCTGTCGTTCTTTACCCGTGCTATTCGCCTGTCGATTTCTGTGGTTGCGGTGATTGCGTTCTATCTGCCGTTTTTCAACAGCGCACGCGGTGCCAACGCCAGCCTGATATCAGCCTGTGTCGTCACTTCTGTCTGGTACATACTCGGCAACCCATACGGCATCGATAATATGTACGTCGCGTTGGCCACGCCAGCTATCGTCATGTTGCTTGACCGTATGATTCCGAACAAAGCCAACAAAGCGAACAAAATCAAAACCTCTCCAACTGAAAATAAATCAGGAGCCTGAGTCATGAGTAGCGAAACCATTACCGTGGAACGTAGCGGAAAAGTTCATCACGCAGAAGGCGATGCCGCGCGTCTGGATGCCTACATTCCATCGGAATGCCCGCAGAATCATGCGGCCAACCTGCTCCATCTGCCAAACGGCGATGTGCTGTGCGTCTGGTTTGGTGGCACACAGGAAGGGATTGCGGATATCTCTATCTACATGTCCCGCCTGGTGAAAGGCAGCGATAACTGGACTAAAGCCGTTAAGCTATCTGAAGATGCAACGCGTTCCGAACAGAACCCGGTTCTGTTCCTCGCGCCGGATAATGTGTTGTGGCTACTGTATACCGCGCAGAAATCCGGTAATCAGGACACCGCCATTGTGCGTTACCGCCAATCCACGGATTTCGGCGCTACCTGGGGCGAAATTGGTACGCTGCTCGATCAGCCGGGGACGTTCATCCGCCAGCCGATCACCGTGCTGGCAAACGGTGACTGGCTGCTGCCAGTGTTCTACTGCCGCGTTCAGCCGGGTGAGAAGTGGGTCGGCAACAACGATGACAGCGCCGTGAAAATTTCCAGCGATCAGGGTAAAACCTGGCGGGAATATCCGGTGCCAAACAGCACGGGCTGCGTACATATGAACATCACCCCGTTGCAGGATGGCACGCTGCTGGCGCTATACCGCAGCCGCTGGGCTGATTTCATCTACCAAAGTCGTTCAACGGATGGCGGTAAAACCTGGTCAGACCCCGTGCCGACCGATTTGCCAAACAACAACTCGTCCATTCAGGTGACCACGCTGGAGAATGGCCATCTGGCGCTGGTGTTCAACCACATGAGCGCCGCCGATGCCACCGAGCGCCGTCTGTCGCTGTACGATGAAATCGAGGATGAAGAAGACAAAGCCAGCAATGCCAAAATGCCGGAAGTACAAGCTGGCAGCCGTAGCGCCTTCTGGGGTGCCCCGCGCGCGCCGATGACGCTCGCCATTTCGGAAGACGGCGGTAAGAGCTGGCCGTGGCAGCGCAATATCGAAGTGGGCGACGGCTACTGCATGACGAACAACTCCACGGAGAAGCTGAACCGCGAGTTCTCTTACCCCAGCGTCAAGCAGGCGCAGGACGGTAAGCTGCACGTGGCGTTCACCTACTTCCGTCAGGCGATCAAGCACGTCGTGGTGAGCGAGGAGTGGGTCAAGGCGAACTAAACCGCGCTCAGCCCGTACAAAACTATTTGCGAAACGAAAACGGTGATAATGGGATAGAAGAGTAAAGCGTCCGCGCCAGGGACAAAAGCGTCAGGAACGCTTTTGAACGTCGCTTGCGACGGCCCTGAAAGGGTGAATCTCAGGGATGAGATTCATATCTGCGCGGCTCGAGCTTACAGGGACGTACTTGCAGCGTCTTTACGATCTACCCATTACCACCGCCCGACGTACCTTGTCAGCAGGGGGGATATCCCTGCTATACCCGGGATATGATTATGATTGCAGGAAACCTCACCACCCTCAAACTCGCCACGCTGCCCGATGCGCTGTGGGCTATTCTGTCCGCGCCGGGCATGTCGTTGGCTGAACTGAATGCACTGCCCGAAGGCCGCTATCAGCCGGAAGGGGCCGAATGGTTCTACAACATCGGCACCGTGAACACCGCACCGCGCGCCACACGACATACCGAATTTCACAGCAACTACCTCGATATTCAGTTGATTCTGGAAGGCGAGGAGATTATCGGTTACGGTCTGAATGATGTGCATGGCCAGCCCGCCACCGAGCGTAAACCGGATCTCTACATTCTGGATAACCCACAGGTGCCGCATCAGATCCATCTGCGGGCAGGCGACTTTGTCACGTTTTATCCGGGCGAAGCCCATCAGGCGCTGTGTGCGATTAACGACAGCCCCGCTCCGGTCAAAAAAGCCGTGTTTAAAATCCCCGTTACGTTGTTAATGCCGATCGTTTAAAGATCGAGATACCGGGGGCTACCACGGTGCGAGGTATCCCTGCGGGAACCTCATCACCGTGTTTCCCCCTAAATCCATATTTAAGTGAACAGCATTACGTCACGTTGTTGCAATAAGAACGGTTGAATATTAAGGAGACGTATTTCATGTCAGCTACAGCCCCTAAACACGCCCTGATTACCGGTAGCAGCTCAGGGATCGGTGCCGCCATCGCACAAAAATTACTGGCGGAAGGCTGGCGGGTAACCGGCCTGTCGCGCAAGCCGGGTGACTATTCACATCCACACTTTACCCACCGTGCGGTGGATATCATGGATACACCCGCGCTGACGGCCATTCTGGACGAGATTGCGCAGGTTGATGCCGTCATCCATGCCGCTGGCATCATGAAGGCCGCCCCGCTCGGTCAGCTTTCGCTGGAAGATGGTGAAACGCTATGGCGATTGCATATCAACGCGGCGCAGGTGCTCGCCGACCGTCTGGTCGATAAGCTGCCGCAAGGTGGAAGAATCGTGCTGCTGGGCAGCCGTACATCCAGCGGCTCCGCGGGGCGCAGCCAGTACGTCACGACAAAATCCGCGATGATCGGCATGGCAAGAAGTTGGGCGGCAGAACTGGCTCCGCGCGGCATTACGGTAAATATTGTCGCACCGGGTGCCACAGAAACGCCGATGCTGACGATGCCCGGCCGCCAGAGTTCTCCGCCGAAGCTGCCGCCGATTGGGCGCTTCATCCAGCCGCAGGAAGTGGCCGATCTGGTGGGTTACCTGCTTTCCCCGTCTGCTGCGGCCATTACCGGCCAGCAGTTGGTGATGTGCGGCGGTGCCTCGCTGTAATTCATCATGATTTCCATAACTGATATTCATAACTGATGTTCATAACTGATGTTCATAACTGATGTTCATAACTACAGGCCAATATTCTTAAACGGAGATTGGCCTGAATTATTTCCCCGCTTCTTGTCCCCGTGTCACTCGTATGATGTATGCGATATATCACTCCCTTTTATTATGAATGCATCCGTTCGAAATAATTAACAGAAGAATAATAAAACCCCACTGCCCAATAAAATAGAATGAGTTGATCTCAATCAATTTATTAATACCATTATTCACCACCATTATATAAATAGCGCCTACACTATCTTTAACGTATAAAACAGAAACCATAAAAAACATTCGCTAAGTAATAATAATTTACCCTCTTGAATAACGATATAAGAAATTAAAATATTGATAATTAAAAATAAACTCACAAAAATCAAATAACTTAAAAATAAAAAAACAGCATCAACATGAATAGTCATGACAACATTCAGGCCGGCATTTCCCTGCCTATTACCCCATTCAGATATGACATATTGAATTCACCCTATCGCTATTTATTGAATCGGACAAATAACAACAGGAGATTTTCGTATGGATAATGACACGTTAGCACCAGAAAAAAATCATTTCCCGTTTAATAACAGCCTATTGAACAATGAAAAAATGACTACACCGGGTGGCATAAAAAAATCACCCAGCCTAGCGGAGCAAGAAACCCTTACGCCACGCATGCAACGCCTTCGCGCCCGCTATTTAGAAGCACGCCCCAGTATCTCTATTTATCACGCACTGGCCTTCACCGAGGTGGCAAAGCACAATCCTGGCCTGCCGCCTATTCTGTTACGGGCAAAATCCTTTCGCAGAGCCTGCGAAACAGCACCGATTCTGATTCAGGATGAGGAACTCATTGTCGGGCATCCCTGCGGCAAACCGCGTGCGGGCGCGTTCTCTCCCGATATTGCCTGGCGCTGGGTACGTGACGAACTGGACACCATGAGCACTCGTCCTCAGGATCCTTTTCAAATTTCAGAAGAAGATAAAAAAACCATCCGTGACGAGATCGTCCCCTTTTGGCAAGGCCGCTCGCTGGATGAAATCTGCGAGACGCAATACCGTGAAGCTGGCGTCTGGGCATTCAGCGGAGAAACCTTCGTCAGCGATCTTTCTTACCATCAGATTAACGGCGGCGGCGACACTTGCCCCGGCTACGATGTGCTGTTGTTTACCAAAGGCATGGAAGGCATCAAAGCCGACGCACAGGCAAATCTGGCTCAGCTTGATAGGGGAGAACCGGAGGATATCGATCGTATCTATTTTTATAAGGCCGCAATTGAAACCTGCGACGGCGTCATGGCCTATGCGCGCCGCATCGCGGCCCGCGCACGCGAACTGGCGGCACAGGAGAAGGATGCTTCACGGCGCGCTGAACTGCTGACCATTGCAGAAATCAACGAGAACGTGCCAGCTCATCCCCCCAAAACGTTGCAGGAAGCGCTGCAAAGCATCTGGACACTGGAGTCGCTGTTTGAAGTGGAAGAGAACCAGACAGGGATTTCACTGGGGCGTGTCGACCAATACTGCTACCCGATGTATGAAGCCGACATGCAGTCCGGTCGCCTGACGCGTGAGCAGGCACTAGAAATGATGCAGATGTTCATTCTGAAATGTGCGGAGCTGATGTGGATGTCCAGCGAAAGCGGTGCGAAATATTTCGCGGGCTATCAGCCGTTTATCAACCTGACGGTCGGCGGGCAGAAGCGTAGCGGAGGCGATGCCTGTAACGACCTGACTTACCTGATCATGGATGCGGTGCGCTTCGTGAAGGTGTATCAGCCGTCACTGGCCTGCCGTATTCACAACCAATCCCCTCAGGCGTATCTGGAGAAAATTGTCGACGTCGTTAAATCAGGGATGGGCTTTCCGGCCTGTCACTTCGATGATTCCCATATCAAGATGATGCTGCGCAAAGGCTTCGATTTTGAAGATGCGCGCGACTACTGCCTGATGGGGTGCGTTGAACCGCAAAAATCGGGCCGCATTTATCAGTGGACCTCCACGGGCTACACCCAGTGGCCCATCGCTATTGAGTTTGTCCTAAACCGCGGCCGTATGATCCTGTTCGATCGCGTTCAGGGACTGGACACTGGCGACTTGAGCACGCTGGAGACCTTTGAAGATTTTGATCGCGCAGTGAAAACGCAGATTGCGCACATTATCCGCCTGTCCGCGATTGGTACCGTGATCAGCCAGCGCGTGCATCGTGATGTGGCACCCAAACCGCTGATGTCCTTACTGGTCGAAGGCTGTATGGAAAAAGGACGGGATGTGGCAGCCGGTGGGGCCGTCGTCAATCACGGGCCGGGGCTCATTTTCTCCGGGTTGGCGACTTACGTTGACTCCATAGCAGCCATTCGCAAGCTCGTTTATGAAGACCATCAATACACGTTGGAACAGCTACGCGATGGCCTGTTGGCGAATTTTTCAGGTTATGACGAACTCAGAAGAGACTGCCTAAATGCGCCGAAATACGGCAATGATGATAACGCAGTCGATCAGCTCGCGCGGGATATCACCGAATGGACGGAAAAGGAGTGTCGTCAGTACAAGATGCTCTACTCCACGTTTAGCCACGGCACATTATCGATCTCGAACAACACCCCAATCGGTGAACTGACCGCAGCCAGCGCGAATGGCCGACTGGCATGGGCACCACTCTCCGATGGGATCAGCCCAACGCAAGGGGCTGACAAAAAAGGGCCAACAGCGAGCATCAAATCTGTCAGCAAAATGAATGTGGAAAGTATGAACATCGGCATGGTGCATAACTTCAAATTCCTTAAAGGCATGCTGGATACGCCAGAAGGCCGCAACGGCTTGATTTCCCTGCTGAGAACATCGTCCATTCTGGGTAATGGGCAGATGCAATTCAGCTACGTTGACGATGAAGTATTGAGAAAAGCCCAAAAAACGCCGGAGCAATACCGTGATTTGATCGTGCGTGTCGCGGGATACAGCGCCTACTTCGTTGAGTTATGCAAGGAAGTTCAGGATGAGATCATTAGCCGCACCATGATCGATAAGTTCTGATCGATAAGTTCTGATCACCACAGGGCCTAAAAGCATCCGCAGAATCTCGTCAAGCAGGGACGCTGACGGTGACAGAGGGAGGCATAACAATGAAACCTGCGCAGAAAACCACAGGACGAATATTTAATATTCAGAAATATTCGATCTACGACGGAGACGGCGTCCGCACGCTGATCTTTATGAAAGGTTGCAATATCCGTTGCCCCTGGTGCGCGAATCCGGAAGGAATCAGTAGCGCCTATCAAATCATGATTTCTCAGGATAAATGCGTAGACTGCGGAAAATGTGCGGACGTTTGCCCGACGGGCGTCCACAGCATGCGGGCGGACAGCAAGGGCCAATGGCGCCATCATCTCAATCGCACAGCGGGCTGCATTGGCTGCCGCAAGTGTGAAACAGCATGCCCGTCAGGTGCGTTGGACGTCATGGGAAAAGAGATGACGGTTGCGGAGCTGATGGCAATCATCATGCAGGATTATCCTTTTTATATGTCCTCTGGCGGTGGCGTCACTCTTAGCGGCGGAGAAATGAGTCTGCAAACGGATTTCGCTGTCGATCTGCTCACCGCCTGTAAACGCATGATGATTCACACCGCTGTCGAAACGCAGGGCACAACCCTGAAATCCCACTACAGCAGGTTAGCCGCCGTAACGGATTTATTTCTTTTTGATATCAAACACATTAATACCCAGCAGCACAAGGCGCTATTTGGCATCGGGAATGAAAACATACGGCGTAATCTGGAACATCTGGTCGGGCTGGGAGCCGATATCGTCATTCGTATGCCACTCGTTCGCGGCTATAACGATTCGTACGATGCGGTGACCAACGCCATTCACTATGTTCAGACGCTGGCACAACGCGGCAGTATACGGCGCATCGACGTGCTTCCCTACCACCAGCTAGGCCGTAAAAAGTACGAAAGGTTGGGCATGATTTACCCAATAAAAGAGGATCCCAGTTACAACGAAGAAGAGTTAAATCGTTTGGAGATTTTCTTTAACGAATTTGATTTCGATATTCGTCTGGTTCGTCATTAAAGAGAAAATCAGATAGCGTATTCTTAACATAAGTCAGGAGCAATATATGTCACTGAGAAAGCAATCATGGCTTTGGATGTTATTAGTTATCCTGTCAGAAACGTCAGCCACATCTACGCTAAAAATGTTTGATGATAGTCAGGGGATAACAAAAATAGCGTTATTGGGGGTTATTATTCTGCTGTACTGCGTCTGCTATTATTCGTTGTCAAAAGCCGTAAAACATCTTCCGGTGGGGTTAGCTTATGCAACCTGGTCCGGCACGGGTATTTTATTGGTTTCGACGCTCAGTATTATTTTTTACGGCCAACGTCCTGATACTCCTGCCATTATTGGTATGAGCGTGATTGCCACTGGCATAGTAATCATGAATCTTTTCTCTAAAATGGGCGCTGATGAACAGCCCGAAATACTCACGGACAGCGATCAAACTCCACCATTGGACACAAAAATCATTCATTAAAAATAAGGATGGCCATCATGTTAAACGGATTTCTCTGGCTGGCGCTTTCCATTGGTTCAGAAATTACCGGCACGTCGATGATAAAGAAAACCGATGGATTCAAAAAACTTTCGCCTTCTATTATCGTAATTCTGGCTTACTGCCTTTGCTATTTCTCGTTAACACGTGCGATGGGCTATTTACCCGTAGGGGTTGCCTACTCCCTATGGTGCGGTTTTGGCATCGTCGGCGTGACGTTTATTTCGATGCTGCTTTATAAACAAAAACCCGATCTCCCTGCCGTCTTCTCTATGGCGTTAATTATCAGCGGGGGAATTATCATGAACCTGTATTCGAGCATGTAACTAACATACCTGATAGCATTATCTTTGATTGCAATCCGATAATACAAAATTACAGTCATCACCTTATTCTGTGCGGATTTAACAACCGGGGCATATAAGTTCCCCGGTTACGCCTCGCCCTAATCTATTAGTCTGGTCATGATACTTTTTCTCCCCTGCTAGCTGCTGGCACGGGGTTCAAAGATAAACTTCACCTGTTCCAGTACGGGCGGGTGATCGTCGTTATCCATCATGGCGAGCACCAGACGCCCGACCTCCGCGCCCAGCTTTTCATAATCAAGCCGCATCGCGGTCAGCGCGGGGAACGCGTGTTCGCATTGTTCAGAACCGTCCAGACAGGCAATCGCCAGATCGTAAGGAACTTTCATCAGGCGGCGCTGGCATTCAAAGAGTGCGCCCAGCGCAATTTCTTCATGGCTACAGATAATCGCATCCAGTTCCGGCTGGTTTTGTAGCAGTTCCGTCATCGCATAGCGGCCAAATTGCAGGCTAGGTGCTTCTGGAATCGTAATTTTCAAATCCGCATTGTGATAATGCGCCAGCATGGCTTTATTCCAGCCATTCAGTTGCTGTTTTTGCAAACGGTTATCCGTATGCGCGCCGATATAGGCCACGTGACGATACCCCTTTTCCAGCAAAGACATCGTCAGCTGTTCCGCCGCTTCGGCAAGGGCGATATCAATATTGATGTTTGCACTCAGCGCGGCAGCACCGGACACATTCACCGTAATGACGTTGCTGGCCTGTATGATGTCCTGAGTACGTTGTGAGAGTTGCGCGCTGAATAACACCAGCGCCGCTGGCCGCTGCTGCAAGAGTTTTTCCACCATTCCCGCTTCGGTATGCTGGCGATATTCATGGCAGCCCATGATTAACGAAACGTTATGCTTGCCCACTGCCTGTTGCAGCGACTGCACAAAACGCACGCTGGCGCGATCTTGCTGAAAAGGATAAAGCACCGCAATAGCGGGCTGATAGGCTGATGCCAGCGCGCCTGCGGCCTGGTTCGGTACATAGCCCAGCGTTTTTATCGCATCATTGATTTTCTTCTGCGTGGCATCGGAGACCAATCCCGGTTCCCTCAACGCGCGGGACACCGTCATCGCGCCAACACCCGCATGGTTCGCAATGTCCTGTAGCGTGACGCGACTCGTACTCTCGGTAAGCTGGCTGGCTTCTTGATTGGGTTCATAGCCCAATGTTCTGGCGGCCAGTTCCACTTTGCTGCGTAACTTCTCAGAGACCAGATCGGGTTTGCGCATCACACGTGATACCGTCATCGTCCCGACACCCGCGTAGTCGGCGACATCCTGTAGCGTAACCTTACCGGTACTACGACGCTTACGCATGCTCACTTCCTCTCCATTCGTCATTTTTCTCATCACGCGTCCGCGATCATCCACAGTGTGCCTGCGTCGGTGGCGGGGAACAAATAATGGCCCCACTTGTGCTAAGTGGGTCACAGTTAATGATATGCATATCAGTTAGCGCTATCTTTTTAGATGTTAATCACATTATTTTCGCAATCAGCACACTATTCTGCGTTCAGAATGATACAGGGGTGACTCCAATGCTTAACACTTTACTAACACCAGACGTTGTTCAGATTTTACCTACCTGTGATGATTGGCGTCACGCTATCGCTTTGTCCTGTAAGCCTTTACTGGATAACGGCTCGATTGAACCTACCTATCTTGAGGCGATCTATCGCTCTCATGAGGCCATCGGCCCTTATTATGTCGTCGGCCCCGGCATTGCCATGCCGCATGCCCGTCCGGAAGACGGTGTGAATCAACTCGCTGTCAGCCTGACGCTGATTCGTGACGGCGTGGTTTTCCATTCTGACGGTAACGACCCCGTGCATTTGTTGATTGTTCTGGCCGCCACGGACAGCAATAGCCACATCGATATTATTTCACAGCTCGCTCAGTTGTTCGACACACCTGATGACGTCGCCGCGTTACTCCGTGCGACGGATATCGAACAGGTGCTTTCCGTTATTTCTCGTTATTAATTGCCACCAGAGGGACACACATTATGAAAATTACAGTCGTATGCGGTAACGGTCTGGGTACCAGCCTGATGATGGAAATGAGCATTAAAAACATCGTGAAAGAACTCGGCGTGGTTGCTGACGTGGATCACGTGGATTTAGGCTCGGCGAAAGGTACGGACAGCGACATTTTTGTCGGTACAAAGGATATTGCCGATCAGCTCGTCGCGCAGGCGGTAGGGGGAAAGATCGTTTCCCTGAATAACATGATCGACAAAGTGGCGATGAAAGAGCGCCTGTCGGTCGCCCTGACAGAACTTGGCGCCTTATAAGCGGAGGATCAAAAATGGAATTCTTCCGTTTTTTAATGAGCGATGTGCTATCTGAACCCTCAATATTGGTCGGTTTGATTGCACTTATCGGCCTGATTGCACAGAAAAAACCGGCTACGGAGTGCATCAAAGGCACGGTGAAAACCGTGATGGGTTTCCTGATTCTCGGAGCAGGTGCCAGCCTGATTGTGTCCTCTCTGGGCGATTTCGCCGAGATTTTCCACCATGCATTTGGTATCGCCGGTGTGGTGCCTAACAATGAAGCCATTGTCGCCGTCGCACAGAAGAACTTCGGCACCGAGATGGCAATGATCATGTTCTTTGCGATGGTTATTAATATCGCGATCGCCCGCTTTACGCCGTGGAAATACATTTTCCTGACCGGCCACCATACGCTGTTTATGTCAATGATGGTTGCCGTGATTCTGGCGACAGCGGGCATGAAAGGTGTGCTGCTGATTACCGTTGGCTCGCTGGTCGTTGGGGTATCGATGGTACTGTTCCCCGCCATTATTCACCCGTATATGAAGAAAGTAACGGGTTCGGATGACGTCGCCTTTGGTCACTTCTCTGCGATATCACAGCTGCTGTCAGCATTTATTGGCAGCAAGTTTGGCAATAAAGAGAAATCAACGGAAGACATGGAAGTACCGAAGAGCCTGCTGTTCCTGCGTGATACGCCGGTCGCCATCGCCTTTACCATGTTCTTCATCTTCATGTTTACCTGCTTGTTTGCCGGCCCGGAAGCAGTGAAAACGATGAACGCCGGTGGGAAAAACTGGTTCATGTTTTCGCTGATTCAATCCATTACCTTTGCCGCTGGCGTGTACATCGTGCTGCAAGGCGTGCGTATGGTGATTGCGGAAATCGTGCCTGCGTTTAAAGGCATTTCTGACAAACTGGTTCCCAATGCTAAACCAGCATTGGATTGCCCTGTCGTCTTCCCCTATGCGCCAAATGCCGTGCTGGTCGGCTTCCTGAGCAGCTTTGCAGCTGGAGTGGTCGGTATGGTGCTGCTCTACCTGTTGGGTATGACGGTGATCATTCCTGGCGTGGTGCCGCACTTCTTCGTCGGCGCAGCGGCCGGCGTTTTCGGTAACGCTACCGGCGGGCGTCGCGGCGCGATTTTAGGCTCTTTCGCCAATGGACTGCTGATTACCTTCCTGCCTGTTTTCCTGCTGCCAGTATTGGGCAGTATCGGACTGGCAAACACCACGTTCAGTGATTCCGATTTCGGCGCGGTGGGAATTCTGCTGGGCATTATCGTGCGCTAAGACCGTACGATGAATCTCATCCGCAACACTGGTTTTCATTAACGGGGGAAATGATGGAATTCTATTTAGATACGGCTGATGTGGCCGCAGTAGAACGGCTTGCTGGCGTGTTGCCGATTAAAGGCGTGACGACCAACCCAAGTATTGTCGCACGTGGAAAATCCGATATTTATACCGTGCTACGGGACATGCAGGCCATTATCGGCGCAGAAGGCCAGCTGTTTGCTCAGGTGATGGCACGCGATCCTGATGTGATGGTGGAAGAAGCATTGAAGCTCAGAGATGTGATTCCTTCTCTGGTCGTCAAAGTGCCGGTGACGCATGCAGGCTTACGTGCCATTAAGCAATTGACGGCGCTGGATATTCCTACTCTCGGCACCGCCGTCTACGGCGCGGGACAAGGGTTTTATGCCGCGCTGGCGGGGGCTCGCTATATCGCGCCTTACGTCAACCGTATTGATGCACAGGGTGGAGACGGGATTGCGCTCGTAAAAGAGCTGCAAACACTGATTAATCTACACAGCCCGCAAACTCAGGTGCTGGCAGCCAGCTTTAGGACGCCACGTCAGGTGCTGGACTGCCTGCTGGCCGGGTGTCGGGCGATTACGGTTGACCCTGCCGTTGCCGAGTTGTTCCTGCAAGATCCCGCGGTTGAAGATGCGCTTAACCGGTTCGATCATGACTGGCAGACGCGTTTCGGCCATGCCGATCTTGGCTAACTGATAGAAAAACACCACTCGCCCGTCGGGTGGTGTGTCCAACATAACTGTGTTCTCAAAACGATCGCATTGCCAAATGCGGTCGTTTTGCCAAAAAGCATCAATGCAGGATGAACTCGCGGTATTTTTCCACCAGCGTCAGAAAATCATCCAGACCGCATAAAGACAGGCTCTCTTCGTCGTAATAACTCATGCCTTCTTCCAGCTCATCCGTGGTGAAAGACAGCTGATTTGCCTGCACCATCACTTCTTCTTCATCCAGCGACAGCGTGTATTCATGACCCACGCGCCGCCACTGCCGTTCGCTGCCAGCAACAGAACGCGCCGCCTCTTCAACATCAGTCAATATCGTCAGTTGGCCTTTCACTTCTTCATTGAACCAGTGCCCGATCGCTTCATGTCCCATCGACATACGAACGATGACCTGACCCGTCACATCCCGCAAAAATTCATAGTCCATGATGCCATCCTCACTGTTATGTTTCTTCTATTCAGTTTAGTCGCCTCTCCACCCTATCGTCGTGATGCACCTTCACCTTTCATGCTGCGCCCGTTGCCAACCGCCAAGGCACAGGCACAGGCACAGGCACAGGCAACATGAAGTATGATGCGTATAAAACGGGCAGAAAAAAAGGAGGCTCAAGGCCTCCTTCGGTGTAGAGATGCGAACTATAGCGAGTTAGACAGTCGTCTGGAAGATCACGCCATCGGCTTTCTCGGTATATTGACCTAACTGGTCAAAATTCAGATAGCGATAGGTGTCCTGCGCGGTTTTATCCACCTGCGACATGTAGGTCTGGTACTCTTCTGACGTCGGCAGGCGACCCAGCAGAGAAGCAACCGCCGCCAGCTCAGCAGACGCCAGATACACGTTGGCACCAGTTCCCAAACGGTTCGGGAAGTTACGCGTCGAGGTAGAAACGACCGTCGCACCATCCGCTACGCGCGCCTGGTTACCCATACACAGCGAGCAGCCTGGGATCTCAATACGTGCTCCGCTCTTACCAAACACGCTGTAGTAGCCTTCTTCGGTCAACTGTGCCGCATCCATCTTGGTCGGTGGCGCAACCCACAGGCGGGTCGGCAACTGGCCTTTGTGGCTATCCAGCAGTTTACCTGCCGCACGGAAGTGACCGATGTTGGTCATACAGGAACCGATAAAGACTTCATCAATCTTCTCGCCCTGCACGTCAGACAGCCAGCGCGCATCGTCTGGATCGTTCGGCGCACACAGGATCGGCTCTTTGATGTCGGCCAGATCGATGTCGATCACCGCCGCGTACTCGGCATCGGCATCCGCTTCCAGCAGTTGTGGATCGGCCAGCCATTTTTCCATGCCCTGAATACGACGCTCCAGCGTACGGCGATCGCCGTAGCCTTCGGAGATCATCCACTTCAGCAGTACGATGTTGGAGTTCAGATACTCGATGATCGGTTCTTTATCCAGCTTGATCGTACAGCCAGCCGCAGAACGTTCCGCCGAGGCGTCGGTCAATTCAAACGCCTGCTCGACTTTCAGATCCGGCAGACCTTCGATTTCCAGAATACGGCCAGAGAAGATGTTCTTCTTACCTTTCTTCTCAACGGTCAGCAGGCCTTGCTTGATGGCATACAGCGGGATGGCGTGAACCAGATCGCGCAGAGTAATGCCCGGCTGCATTTTGCCTTTGAAGCGCACCAGAACGGATTCCGGCATATCCAGCGGCATCACGCCCGTCGCGGCAGCAAACGCCACCAGACCGGAGCCCGCCGGGAAAGAGATACCGATTGGGAAACGCGTATGGGAATCACCGCCCGTACCGACGGTATCCGGCAACAGCATACGGTTCAGCCAGGAATGGATAACCCCATCGCCCGGACGCAGCGATACGCCGCCACGGTTCATGATGAAATCAGGCAGCGTGTGGTGCGTGGTCACGTCAACCGGCTTCGGATAGGCCGCGGTGTGACAGAATGACTGCATCACCAGATCGGCGGAGAAGCCCAGACAGGCCAGATCTTTCAGCTCATCACGGGTCATCGGCCCAGTGGTATCCTGTGAACCGACAGAGGTCATCTTCGGTTCGCAGTATTCGTCAGGGCGAATACCCGCGACGCCACAGGCACGTCCCACCATTTTCTGCGCCAGCGAGAAGCCTTTTTTGCTGGCTTCAACCGCTTTGGAAATACGGAACACATCACTGTGCGGCAAGCCCAGTGACTCACGCGCTTTGGACGTCAGCCCGCGGCCGATAATCAGTGGAATACGGCCACCAGCGCGTACTTCATCCAGCAATACGTCGGTCTTCAGCGCAAACGTCGCCAGAACTTCATTGGTGTCGTGGCGGCGTACTTCGCCTTCATACGGGTAAATGTCAATCACATCACCCATATTCAGATCGTTCACATCGACTTCGATCGGCAACGCACCGGCATCTTCCATCGTGTTGAAGAAGATCGGAGCGATCTTACCGCCCAGCACCACACCACCGCCGCGTTTGTTCGGAACGTAAGGAATATCTTCACCCATGAACCACAGCACGGAGTTGGTTGCCGATTTACGCGACGAACCGGTACCGACAACGTCGCCGACGTAAGCCAGCGGGAAGCCTTTCTTGTTCAGTTCTTCGATCTGTTTGATCGGGCCCACGGTGCCAGGCTGATCGGGATCGATTCCTTCACGGGCGTTTTTCAGCATCGCCAGCGCGTGCAGAGGGATGTCAGGACGTGACCAGGCATCAGGTGCCGGAGACAAGTCATCCGTGTTGGTTTCACCGGTGACTTTAAAAACGGTAACGGTAATTTTTTCCGCCAGTTTCGGGCGGGACAGGAACCACTCGGCATCAGCCCAGGATTGAATCACTTTCTTGGCGTGCGCATTGCCCGCTTTCGCCTTTTCTTCCACATCGTAGAAGTTATCAAACATCAGCAGCGTGTGGGACAGCGCTTCGGCGGCAATCGGTGCCAGCTTGTCATTGTCTAACGCATCAATCAGCGGATGGATGTTATAACCCCCTTGCATGGTACCCAGCAGCTCAACCGCTTTTTCCTGAGTAACCAATGGGGAAGTCGCTTCGCCTTTGGCGACGGCAGCCAGAAAACCGGCCTTCACATAGGCCGCTTCATCAACGCCGGGGGGAACACGGTTAATCAGCAGGTCAAGCAATACTTCTTCTTCGCCCGCCGGGGGATTCTTGAGTGACTCAACCAGCGCGGCCATCTGCGTGGCATCTAACGGTTTAGGAACAATCCCCTGCGCAGCCCGGTCGGCTACGTGCTTACGATATTCTTCTAGCACGACGTTCTCCTCGCTCTCATTGTCTTCATTATGCCCGGCGCTCTTGTTCCCGCTTGTGGTGTCCATGCCTGGGTGCCAGCGTGTGGATGTAAGGTAGTAGAGTGTCCGGTCCAGCCTCGTCAGCATATCAGGATTTGAATTGATTGTTAATTCGTTCACATAATAGCAACATTAATTTTTATTCAACTATGCTATGTGCCCAATTTCACTATCGCTGAAAAATACCGACACCAGCAGAATAGCATGTCCCTGACGGCGCACACTAACTATGCTGAGTTAACCACATAATAGGTAGGTTTTTAACAACATAGCGTGATTAATCATCGTTTGATGGCGTAGCGATAATCAGAATGTTCGCAATAGAGTCGGGAAAAGTGTTAACAGATGATAGGTGCCTTTACGGCAACGATGCCGGATGACCTCTTTGATAACAGGAAAAAACGCCATGAAGATAACACGGTATCTGCCAGTGGTTTTCGTCTCTGCTTTCGCGTTCAGCGCATCCGTCTATGCCGCCCCTATCGAGCTGGAGGGCATCGGTTTAACGCGCGATATTCCTTGTAATGGCAATGATGTCAATATTTCAGGCAACGGCAACAAGATCGTACTGACGGGCAAATGTGCCAATATTTCCGTCGCAGGCTCTGAGCACAACATCACGTTCGATACCGCAACATCGCTTACCGTGACCGGTTCAGAGATTGCCGCCACAGGTCAATCGACGGGTGACCTGACCGTCGCCGCGTATAAAAACACCATCCGCACGCACATCCTTGCCGAGGATAAACCAGCAAAGGTGAATGTAACGGGTACGGAACATCATCTCAATCTGGATTTTAAAGGCCCCGCCGTTGTTTCCTTCAATGGCATCAGCAACCGCCTCTCATGGGGAGGAACAGAACCGAAACTCTCTTCTAGCGGTGCTAATAACGTCATCAAGCAAAAACCATAATTTGCTGCGTTTATTCCTATGACAGATACCTGACGAACGGATTCCGGCAACGAAGAACTCACGACCCAATCGACAACTCGCCGATTGGGTCGTCATTTTTAGTACAAAGACTATTTTAGTACAAAGACTATCGAATCAATTCCCGCCAGAGCGGGTCACATCAGGCCTTAAACGTCAGCCACGGGCGCAGCCGTGCAACAGGCTGAATCAGCCCTGACTGCGTCTGAATATCAATCACAGGCGTAACCGGCTTATAAGCCGCCGGCGCCTCTTCCCGCAGGCGCTCATCCTTCAGCGTGATACATTGCCAGGGCAACGCATCTGCCGACTTCGCCGTATCAACCTTATTACGCATACTTTGCCGACGCTCGGCACGTCCCGCACCGTGTGAACACGACCACAGCCAATCGGGATTCCCCTTCCCCGTGACGAGATAAGAGTAGTCTCCCATCGAACCGGGAATCAGCGCGAATTCTCCGGCTTTGGCGGGGGTCGCGCCTTTGCGATGCAGGTTCATCCCGTGTTCCGGCAGGATAATGTTATGCGACAGATCGACCACCAGCTTGCTGGTATCTCGCGTAAACACCTGCTTCCAGGAAGAGCGAATCAGTTCAGTCAGCACAATCCGGTTGATCCACGCATAGCGGGCGGCGACGCCCATGGCTTCCATATAGTCCGTCGCCTGCTCATCAACCAGACCAAACAGGCCGGACACCGGGTATTTCTCCCCAGTTGGCCAGTTAGCTCGTGCTTTATCGATCCCACGCTGGCCGACATAAAAGCCCACGTCCCGTGAACCGGTATGAATCATAACCACGACTTCGCCTTCCTGTACGCCAGCCTGATACGCCGCATGCCGGTCCAAAACGGCATCAACAATTTGCAGCTCAACGAAATGGTTACCCGACCCGACCGTACCCAGACTGGAAGGGCGAAGAATCTCGCGCGGTGCAAAAAACGGTTCCGGCGCATGTCGGCTAGCGGCACGAACCGCATCGGTTCCGGCGATAGCGCTGAGTTCCGCCGATAAACGTCGGAAATCCACTTCCTGCCAGAGCCCCTGCTGAGGCAGTGCCGTCAGCCACGCCGCAAGCCCCTCATCAAAGAGCGCGGAAAATGAATCCGGTGTCACGGGAACATCGCGCTGATCCAACAGTAGCGTATTTTTCAGCGCCTGAATCAGCGCCGGTTTATGCGCGTCAGCATCCGTATGATGCACGCCCGTGGTCAGCAAGCGCATACCGCAGTTGATATCCGTCCCAATCGCCGCAGGGATAACAAAGTTCTCCGTGGTGGCGACAATGCTGCCGACGGGCGCAAGCGTACCGGGGTGGAAATCCGGCGTCGCGCGAGCGGCACAGACGCGTGCATCGCTGCCCGGTAGGTGTACCGAGGCGAAATCCAGCAGTTGCTGAACCGCCTTTTCTTCCAGCAGCAAGGTGTCCGGCAACAGAACCTGCGCTTCTGCATGCTGCCTGCGAAGATGATAAATAGAATGTTGGTAATCGGTGTCTATCCCCAAACGGGATAAACGTTTTTGTAAGCGAGTAAATGTAGACATGGTGCTACCTAGAAAAACAAAAAATCCTCCTCCCGTTTCGAGGAGAAGGTTGTTTTTCCTGCAGCAGCAGATTCAGGAAAGGATGTCGGGCTATTCTAGGGAGGAACGTCGCGATTGTAAACCGTCACGGCATAACGTGGCGGCACCGTCCGCAGCGTTGTTGAGCACCGTCATTATCCGTGCTCAAGGCCGAGGGTATGGTAAACTCAATACATTAGTCATCACTAAATTAGTTAGCCACGCAGGACGGTATGAACATGACGTTGAGCAATTCGGATCGGGAATTCATGCAGGACGGTGCGGCAAAAGCCGCGGCGCTGCTACGTGCGATTGGCAACGAAAACAGGCTGTTGGTGCTTTGCCTGCTTATCGAACACAGTGAAATGTCGGTTGGGGCGTTGCTTGAACATATCCCGCTCAGCCAGTCCGCCCTCTCGCAGCATCTGGCGAAAATGCGTGAAGAAGGATTGATTAGTTATCGACGCGAATCACAAACGCTGTACTACCGCATCGAAAATCAGAATGTAGAAACCCTCGTCGCCACCTTAAAAACCATTTTCTGTCCCTGATACCTGCAACGGCCCGCAGGGTGACGACCAGGATGGCACGCCATAAAAAACGCCACGGTACAATGGCACCGTGGCGTTCGCGATTAAGTATAAGGGGTATAGAACTTAGAACGACGTCTTCACACTCACAAAGAAAGTCCGTCCCGGTTCGTTATAGGTTGCTGCACCTGCACCCGCGATGGTAACCACATTATTGTTCACCACATCCTGCGCATTGCCCGCACGGAACAGACGTTTATCAAACAGGTTCTCTACACCGCCCGTCACGCTCAGGTTCTTGTTAAACGTATAGGTACTGCTTAACCCGAACAGCGCATAAGGGCTTAACTCATTGGTTGCGCTACCCGTTACACGCTCACCTTTGTAGTTATACTTCTTCGGTTTCTGGCGACCATACCAGGTCACATCGGCCAGGAAGGAGAGATTCTCTGTCGCCTGCCAGTCCACGGATGAATTCAGGGTAAACTCCGGCGTAATCGACAGGTAATCGCCCGTGGTTTTATTCTTAGACTCCAGCATCCAGGTCAGGTTGTTACGCCAGTTGATGCTTTCCGTAACAGGAACGGTCAGGTTACCTTCCAGCCCCTGAATAACCGCTTTCGGTACATTGCCCCACTGGAAAATATTGGCGTTGGCATAATCCTTATTCGTCCCGCCCACCGCTTTACCGATAACATTGTTGCCTGCTTCAATTTTGTTACGGTAATCGTTATGGAAGTAGGTGATGCCCGCGATCAACCCATCGCGATGAAACTCCAAACCAATCTCTTTATTCAGGCTGGTTTCCGCTTTCAGGTCTTCATTACCGATCAGGTAGCAGGACGTACCGCCAGCACAGCCCTGTCCACGGCTATAAAGGAGGTAATTCTCGTTGGTCTGGTACAGGTTCGGCGCTTTGTAAGCGCGGGCGATACCCAGCTTCAGCGTATAGTCGTCACCTAATTCCTGCGACAGGTTGAGCGACGGGCTCCAGTTGGTGCCTGCCGTGCTGTGATGATCAACACGCAGCGCTGGCGTCAGCATGGTGCTGTCCGTCAATTGGACGTTATCTTCCACGAAGGCGGAAGCCAGACGAGCGGCGGATTTCTCACTGCGACCACTGCTGCTCAACGAACCCACACTCCCGGCTTCGGTCGTCGTCTGCGTGTTCGACACCGGATCCGTCATCTTCTGCTCGTTCCACTCAACCCCGAACGTTAACACCTGATCGACCCACAGATTCAGCGGAACATTCACTTCGTTATGCGCAGTGAAATTATCCAGCTTTATCGTGCCATATTGGTTCGGGCTCGTCGTATCAAAAATCCCTTCTAAACCGCCGGACAGCCCCTCAAGGATACGGGTGTTGTGCGTACGTTCGTATTGCAGATACGACGTAGAACTGACGCCGCTGTCCCAGTAGCCGCGATGCGTAACCGCAAAATTCTGGCGGTACATGCGGTTGGTTTCCTTGCCGTAATTGCTAACAACGAGCGGGTTGGTGTTGGTATTTTGCGAATCGCCCGCATAGATATTGCCCTGACGGCTGGAACCCGCTTCGAATTCCAGCGACTGCCGCTTGGTCATATCCCAACGCAACAGGCCGTTGATGTCTTTATTACGCACCCCTTCGCGCCCGGAAGGCAGTGAAGCTGACTGATTGCCCGCACGTGCGGACTGATGTCCCTGGTTAATATCGCGCGCATCAGCCTGGGTTTTGTTCAGATTACCAAACAGACGGAAGCTCAGACTGTCGGTCAGGCCGCCCATCAGACTGAAATCGGTACGCTTGGTTGCACCTTCCGAGCTATGCTCCGGAGCGTTCAGGTAGGTGTTCCAGGTACCGTGCCATTCCTGACTCGGCTGTTTAGTGATGATATTGACTACGCCGCCCGCTGCACCGTTACCATAGCGCGCCGCCGCCGGGCCACGCAGCACCTCAATGCGCTCCACCATATCGGCAGGCACCCAGTTGGTATCACCGCGAGTATCACGCTCACCGCGCCAGCCGTAACGCACGGCAGTACGGCTCGATACCGGCTTGCCATCCACCAGAATCAGCGTGTTTTCCGGTCCCATACCGCGGATATCGATCTGGCGATTGTTACCGCGCTGGCCGCTGGTTGAGTTACCGGACAGATTGACGCCCGGCATGGTGCGAATCAGATCCGACAGATCGTTAGCGGGCGGACGTTTGCTGATATCCTCAGCCGTAATCACCGACACGCCCGGCGCCTGGCGGGTTTGCTCTGCAGCCGTCACCACCATCGTATCGCCCGATGCCTTACTTTCAGCCTGATTCTGCACCTGAGGAGCGGGTTCTGTAGAAGGAGTGGTCGAGGTCTGCGCAGCGCTCAGAAACGATGTCATCCCGCAGCTAACGCCAATGAGCGTCGCCAGATAACGACGCGATTGTGGTAGTTTCATCAAAATTATCCTGCCCTGTAAGAAATGAATAAGTAGCCTGAAAAAGGAGCAACATCGCAGCCGGTACAGCGACACCTAACGACAATCAGCAAAAACGCTGAATAATGGCGGAGATAAAACGCGCAGACGTGGCGGTTATCGGGAGAGAGCGTCATGCCAGCGGGCATCACGGCGTGTTGTTATGGAATACTGTGTGTAATCAATCAGCCCTTTTCTCCGCATTGCCGGAAATGGAAAATGCATTTATCGTGCAATGTGACGTCCCCAACGAAAAATGCTATTGAGAAGTATTTGCATTACCATTTTGGCGCGGTCATTGTTACATTTGTCATTCAGGACGGGGTTTGCTCTAGCAGCAAAATGTTTTGCCAAAGCATCAAAATGGAAGGCGCAGGTCGAAGGGTTTAATCAGGTAGGTAATCACGTGCGCAGCTTCACTCAGTCATCAAAGCCGATCTATAAAGATCACATCGTTCAGCAATCGAGTCTGGTTGCGAATAATTACCGTTTTATCGGCCCCCGGCTGATCGATAACACGCCGGTGCTCTTTGGGTCGTTCAGTGTTGTGCAGCTCAATCCGCACCTGATTCTGCATACCGCAGATGTGATTAATCGCCACAACATGAAAACCCAAAACCTGCTGGATGACGCAATCAAGCTCGCCATTGTGGTAAGTGGCAATGCACATATCTCATTTGGCCATCAGGAACTGCATCTGGGAGAGAGCCAGCCCGCCTCGCTGATTTCGCTGACGGAACCGACGATGTTTACCCGCATCGGCAAGCGTGATGAATATGAGCGAACGATTACGCTGACGTTCGACAGAGAATGGCTGTATGGCAACATGATGGATACCGTTGGCGACTGGCAGGCCATCCACGATTTCACACAGACCCATCTGGCGACACACCTGTGGACACCATCCCGACAGGCGCTGGCCATTGCCTTACAAACGCTGGACGCTGAACCTTGCCAAACACCACTCCAGCGTCTTTATCTGGAAACGCAGTGCATGAGCCTGATTATCGAGGCGTTGACGTCATTAACGGCCAGCGTAGCGCAGGAGAAAAGCAGCGGCGTCACCCTACGCGGCTACCATCGCATTCAACAGATCAGAGATATGTTGGAAAGCGGCAGCGCCGACCATCTTTCGATGAGTGAGATCGCCAAAAGCGTCAACATGAGTGAAAGCACGCTACAGCGCCATTTTCGTCAGACGTTCAATATGAGCGTGTTTGAGTACCTGCGTAACTGCCGCTTACAGCGCGCCATGCTGGCCTTGCAAAAAGATGGCATCGGTATTGCGCAAGCAGCCAGCATCGCTGGTTACAACAGCCCCGCCAACTTTGCCACCGCCCTACGCCGCGCATTCGGTATTACACCAGGGCAGCTAAAAGACCGCTTCTGATTCCGCATCACTAATAACCAAATGGAATTTATTATTCCGTTTGGTTATTAATCGCTATTCAGCGATGCACAGTAAATTACTATTTTTCTGCCAGCACACATGACGACCCATGACCAATCAGACTGATATCACCGCAGCGCTTGCCCATCACATCATCCATAGCGAACCCAATCGGGAAGCGATAGAGGCCGCCCGTAACGGGGTGACTGACTTCATCTCCACCGCGCTCCCGATTGCACAGGGGGCCATTGCCGATAGCGGGCTCGCGCCGTTAAAGCAGGTATTCAGCGGCACGGACAGCCTGACGCGTAGTCTGATTCTGGGCTATTCCGGCCACGTACTGGACTTTGACGATTACCATCCGGCGTTTCGTGGACACCCCAGCACCGTCATCCTGCCCGCGCTCTTTGCCCTTGCCGCAGAGGATTCATCCGTAACGGAAGAGGCGTTTTTGACGGCGTATGTGATCGGTGTGGAAGCGGCAGGCAGAATCGGGCTGGCATGCGGCCCGCGTCATTACAGCCTCGGCTACCATAACACGGCCACGCTCGGCGCTATCGCCGCCGCCGCCGCCGCGGCACGTCTGGCTGGCGCATCGGTAGAACAGACGCAGACCATTATCGGTCTGGCTGCCACGCAGGCCGCAGGGCTACGGGCGCAGTTTGGTTCAGCGGTCAAACCCCTACATGCCGGGCTTTCAGCCAGATCGGGGCTAACCGCCGTCAAGCTAGGCTTGGCGGGTTTCGAGGGCAACACACAGCAGGTGATTGACGCCTTTCTTACGGCGCACGGCGATCAAAAACAACAGCCGGAACTGCTGGTTGAAAACTGGGGAGCGCCGTGGCGTATGCTTTCCCCCGGTCTGGAGTTCAAACGCTACCCAACCTGTGGCGGCACCCACAGCGCTGCCGAGGCGGCTTTTGCCCTGCGGGAACAGTGGCGTAAGCAGAATGATGCGGACGCCGATCTGGCCGATGCCATCGAACAGATCACGGTGACGTTCCCGCCAGGCGGCGATGTCGCGCCGTTTATCCGTAACGCGACAAACGGCGTAGAAGCACGATTCAGTCTGGAATATGTGATTGCGGCGGCGCTGATGGAAGGGGAACTGAAGCTGGCACATTTCTCGGAAGCCCCGGTTGAAATCACAATCTCCGCACTGGCGAATCGCGTCATACGCCGTGCCGATGAAACCGCGCCACCCGACGAGCTTGACCCGGAGGCGCGTTTTCATGAAGTTACACTGCACTTGCGTAACGGCGGCACGCTAATTCAGCGCACCACACGTCAGGAAACCTCGGCACGCCCTACTGACCTCCGTGCCAAGCTGCAACAAACGCTCGGTTCGTTGACGCACCTCGACAGCAACCAGATCGCCGACCGCTGCGCATTACGACAGGAAGGCGATTTGCGCTATTTACTCGGGCTACTGTTTTAATTTTCCACGACTAAAATCGCAATAACGGTTTTAGGTTTCTGGCGCTGTCGATAGCCTTTTTATCGGCAGCGCCGTTATCAACACACCGCTACAGCAACTCAATCTGCCTGATGGGAAAGCCATTTCCCTTTTTCATCAAAGACCGTCACACCCGGCTCACTGGAATAGCTCCCTTCCCCCAGAGGTTTATAGTGGGTCGCCAGTATATGGGGAGCACGATATTTAAAATCGAAATAGCCCTCATCAGGATTCTTGATAATCAACTTGCCTGTGCTATCGATAAGACCTTCGTTTACTTTGAAGTAGCGATCATCAAGGTTGTTTTTAAAAGACGTCGCTTCGCCATACATAAACAGGTTCTTTTTCTCTTGCGCGGAAATAGCTGGGAATCGCGTCACATCAAGCTGACGTAACACATGCAGGAACATCAGGCGTTCCAGAGGCGTTCCTGCATCTTTCGGGACTAAAAATTGTAATGTGAGTCCACTTCCCACATTCACATCGTATTCATAGCCGACAAACGCGCTGTCGCCATAAATAAAAATGTCATCAACTTCTTTACCTTCAGGGACGATCTCCTTGGTTTCAGCCATGAGTTCAGGAATCGACTGAGGAGCTACCTTAAAATAAACATCGTACTTAAACACTTCCGACGGGAATTTTATTTCAATGCGCGTTTTTGACATGCTCCGTTTAATAAAGCGTTCCGGCTTTTCCATGCGCTGTTCGAGTGCTTTCCAGATAGCCTGATGCATTTCTGCGATCTTAAATTCATCAGCGATCTTTACGCCATACTTCGCTTCCAATTCCGGCTGAGATAATGCCAGATCGTACATCGACAATGCCTGTTCGCCGCGGTAACGTTCATCCATCGTACGCAGTACGGCAAACGCTTTGGCTAACGCGATGGTGTCCTCAGCATTCGCTAACCCGATAAAGTAGCGCTGCTTAGCCTCATCATATTGAAAATAGACGGCTTCCAATTTTCCCCGTTGATTATCATAGGCCGCGCCGTTTTCCAACTGGAATAACACACCTTTTTGCCCTTCCAGCCACGATGCCAGATTAAAATCCTCTTTTGCCGCGCTAACGGTCAACAGGTCAAAATCGGTATTATTCTGCTTATCTCGATAGGTGTAGATCTGCGTGTCTTTATTTTCCCGATCGATAAGCAGACGCCCCATTCTGCGAACATAAGTCCCGTGTTCCCACAAACTCAGCTTGTCGTACATGCTAAACGGCAGCTTAATCGTAAAATACTCTTTGGGATAAAAGGGGATACCGGGGAAATCATCCATCGGCACGCGATTAAATGCCGCTTTCTCTTTAAGAAGCCATGCCTGATAGGCTTTTTTATGTTCTTCAAAACGCTGCTGGATTTTGAGTAAACCGGGTGACTGTTCTTCCGTCTTTTTCAAGACCATGGTGATTTCACAATAATAAAACGCACAGGCAGCGCTTTTATCGGATACGAACGTAACTGTGTTTCTCCCGGTGATTTTTAGCGTGTGCCACATACCGTTTACCTGTATACGGTTGTCTTTCATCTCCTCGGTATATTCGCCATCCTCGCTGTAGTAACTCACCTGCGTCGGCGTCAGATTAAAATAGAGGTCGTTTTTAATGCCCTTGAGGTTTTGTGCGATATGTTTCTGAAGGTTATCTCTGTTTTCATTGGCTTCAGGATTTTTACTGTTATCAAACACCACACGGATATCCTCAACCAGGTATTTCCCCTCGTTCAGTGTTTGTTCGCCATTACAGCCCGACAGCCATAAGGCCATCATGATAATACTCAGGTATTTCTTCATCACTTCATCCCTGTAAAATTAAAAAGCCTCTGAATGCCGCGGCACGCAGAGGCGAGTCATGCATCAGTAAGCTGATGTTATCAAAAAACTTATTACACTCGTTATACTTCAAGTTGCATGTGCGTTGGCTACGCTACTCGGCCCACTTCGTGGACCTCGCCCCGTTGGGGCCGCTGCAAGCAGCGTTCAAACCTGCCTCTGGCAGATTTGTCACTCACCCGAATCACTTACCTGAGTAAGCTCATCGGGATTAAATGAGAGACATCCTGTCTCTCACCGGAGGCCAGCCGTTGGCTGGTCAAATTCGTTCCCGACGAATTTGTCCTTCCCTTGCCGCGTTACGATGCTCATGACTGAGCATCGCCCTAAAGGGCTAACGCTTCGCGTTGTTCAAAACGTTAACGTTTTGTCATGAAACTCGAATTATTTAGAGTAGATAATTCAGGCACTGTCGGCTAGGGTTTTAGCCATTGGTCCAGAAAGCGAAACACCTCTTCCTGCTGTTCCTGATAGAACACGTGCCCCAGCTCAGGCCAGATCTTGGTTTGCAGCTTGCTGTCTGCCCGCTGGGATTGCCACACTTTGTGCATTTTAGCGTAGGCATCTTCAACGGATTGCGTCGGGAATAGTTTGTCTTTGCCACCATTAAATAACAGCATCGGTTTTGGCGCGGCGACGCTCGCCACATCCGGGAAATCAAAGCGTGTCGGTTGCCCCGGATGCAACATGTAGAATGCCGACTGTCCTCTCAGCACATTGTTACCCGGCGTCATCAGACCGTCGTACGTGCCAATCCAGGACACCGCCGCCGTCGCCGCTACCTTGTCCGACAGCGCTGCGAGCTGCCAGGCGCGATAGGCGCCCATCGAGAACCCCACAACGCCGATACGTTGCTTATCAACCTGCTCAAGCGATGCTAAAAAGTCTGTCGCACGCATGTCTTCGTAGGCCATCAGACCCGCGAGCGAGCGCCCCAGATTAAAGAAGTTGCTCGCCAGCGCCTGCTGCTGCTCATATTTAATTGGCCCGCGCGATCCCCAACCGAGTGCATCCACTGCCAGTACCACATAGCCCCGTTTCGCCAGTTCATCCCCGACAAAACGGCCGGTGAAGAACTTATCGGCCCACGCCTGTGCGGAGTCGAGCTGTGCGTCATTGCCCCACGGCTTGATCATCTTCTCTTTGCCGATATCAAACTTCGCGCCGTGATCGTGCAACAGGATGACTGCGGGATGCGGCCCCGCGCTTTTTGGCGTCAGGAGTAACGCGTCTACACGACTTTCATCGGTCAGATTGAAAGCGATCTTCTCCGCCGTATAGCTGCCGCGATCCTGTTTTTCCATCGCCTGCGGCACAAAGTCTTTGGTGGAATCCGGCGTCAAAAGCAGCGCACGCAGCGTTTTTCTCGACTGGGATTGCCACTGGCTAAAATCCGTAAAATTCCCAGATAGCCAGGAATCCGAGTAGGTCATCTGTTGTTTAAGCTGCGGATAAAATGAAGGCAGCCCTTCATCCGTCACCGCCTGATCCGTCGCGGGTTGAATCGTAGGGTTCATATCGTTCGCCATCAGTGAAGGGCTGGTCAGCAGAGCCGCCAGTAGCCAGACAGAGGAGCGTAAGGTATTAAGATTCATCATAACCTCAAAAATAAAACATCGTTTCTTTTTTGAGGTTTGATTGTAATTGACGCGGCTAAAAATAAACGGACGGAACGCGCATTCTGCGAAGCATCCCTAAAAAATACCGCGAGACATCGAAAAGAAGTCGGCACGATTGCCATCGTGCCGAGAAAACATCATTTAGGTACGGTATAAACGCTTTCCCACTTCACTGGAAACGTCATTCCTTCCCCAAGATAGAAGCTGGTATGCGGCGGCTGATTATAGCCCGCGTTCTGCGCCGCAACCTGTGTCCGATAGGCCGGATCGTGCATCAGCGTTGGCATACGATATGTGGTTTCCGACGTCGTGCTGAAAATCTGTAGCTCGCTACTATCAGACTTGGGAATAATGAACTCTTCACGCCAGTCGCCAAACAGATCGGCACTCAGGACGGGTGTCGCTTTCGTCCCGTTTATCCACGTCCCTGAATTGTAGGTATAAGCACTGAACAGCCGAGTCGAGCCCGGCTTGGCTGGCACCCACTTATCAATCACCGCACGATCCCATGTTTCACGCAGCAGGTCGCCATCCCACCAGATACCAAAATTGATATGTGATGGTTTTTTATCGGAGATCTGCTCGCCTTTAGCGTTAAACAACCCACCTTGTGAAGACCAGCATTCCACTCCCAAGTGGGCAGGATCGATATCCATACAGACACCACGCCCGTTATCACCACCCGAACCGTTACTGTATCCCCAAAGGATCTCGCCCGTGGCGGCATCGTGCATCTCCATCGCGTTATTACCATACTGGCTCGCGGACTCATGTACCATAAACACCTGTTTACCGGCACGCGAAGGATCGAGAACGCCAAAGTGCAGCGCATCGCCATGCCCCAGACCAGTGGAATTCAATAGCTTGCCGTTACTGCCGATCGTTGCCGCGCCAAAGATAATGTCGTCTTTCCCATCACCATCCGCATCACCAGTACGGAGATGATGCGCACCTTGCCCATACGCCGTATTCAGCACATCGCCAGCCGTTCCGCTGTCGTACGTCCAGCGCTTCGTCAGCTTGCCATTACGCCAGTCCCACGCAACAACCACTGCACGTCGGTAATAACCACGAGAAAACACCGCGCTAGGGCGTTCGCCATCAAGATAGGCGACACCTGCCAGAAAACGGTCAACGCGATTGCCATAGCAGTCTCCCCAGCCGCACACATCACCACGTTCGGGGAGATAATCCACTGTCGCCATCGCTTTCCCGGTTTGGCCATTAAATACCGTCAGGTATTCAGGCCCAGTGAGAATATAACCGTTGTTATTACGGTAATCCGCCTGACTATTACCGATGACCTTTCCTGTACCATCCACCGTACCATCGGCGGTTTTCATCATCACTTCCGCTTTGCCATCACCATCCAGGTCATACACGATGAAATCGTTGTAATGCGCTCCAGATCGGATGTTCCTTCCTAAATCAATGCGCCACAGCCGCGTTCCATCCTGTTTATAGGCATCAATATAAACGTTGCCGGTGTAGCCAGAGTGCGCATTATCTTTTGAGTTACTCGGTGCCCACTTGATCACATACTCGTATTCGCGATCGCCATCCAGATCGCCAACCGATCCATCATTCACACCATAAGAATAGGTCTCTCCCTTCGGCGTCACCCCATCGGCGGGTTTCTTTAAAGGAATAGACTGATAACGTTGGCCGTTCAGGACTGATTTAGCGATTTCCTCTTTCCCTTCGACTCCCTTAATGACCGGGCGTATCGCATAAGTAGAATCGGCTTTACCATCCGGATCGATAAAGTTAGTCGTTGTACTCAGAGGGGAAGTATTGATGAGTTGACCATCTCGATAGAGATTAAAAGCAATATTTTCGGGGTCGGTAGCGAAAAGCCGCCAGCTTAAAAACACATGTTTCGATGATTTAAACGCAAACAGTCCGCGATCCAGCAATTCAATCTGCTTACTTTTTCCTGCCGCATAAGCCGACGTCATCAGCCCATCCTGCCCACCGCCCATCAGTGTAGCAAGCAATGTAACAGCAATGACGCCTGCTCGCGGCGTTGATAAATAGCGTTTCATTTTCTCTCCTTGATTACGTGAAGAATGCCCTTACTCCCGTTGTACAAATTGCATACAGGCACATCCACGCCAGACTAGTACAGCAGCGTAATTATCAATCACGAAAACAAGGCAAGAAATCATGGCGTCTATGTATGATAAATAGACAGTTTATTGCGCTAGAAAACATCACAGATACAAATTCGGCCCCTGACACCCTACCGTCGCGTCACAGGGAAGCCGTGTTGTCTGGCAGACCACACCACAACGAACGTAATCAATAACAGCACCAGCAGCACCGGAGAGAAGGCGGTAACACCAAGACGCTCCAGCAGAACACCACCGATGATACCTCCCCCTGCAATAGCCATGTTCCAGGCGGTAACCAACATAGACTGCGCCACATCGGTTCCCCCTTTCGCTGTTCTGACAAGCGCCGTCTGGAATAGCGTCGCCGCACCGCCGAAAGCTAACCCCCAGACCGCCACAGCCGCATAGACCACAGCCAGTACATCACCTGCCACGCCAAGCGCCAGGACGGACAGACAGAACAATGCCGAGCAGGCGAGCGTCAGGGCTCGCAAATAGCGGTCAATCAGCACACCGACGATCCAAATGCCCAGCAGTGATGTAACGCCAAATACCAACAGCACCAAACTGGTCTGTGCAACCATACCCACCGCTGCGAGAAACGACGCAATGTAGGTGTAGAGAATGTTATGCGCCAGCACAAAGGCCAGCACGGCACATAGCACAGGTCGCACGCCAGCCATGGTGAACACCTGCCCCAGAGATAGCCTCCTGCTTGCGGATTGCCCAGCGAAATCCGGCACCTGAATACGCACCCACAACATCAGTATTAAGGCCAAACCGCTCATCATACCGAAACACATTCGCCAGCCGATCGCGTTACCAAGAAAGGTTCCAGCGGGCACACCGAGCGACAAAGCTAATGGTGTGCCGACCATCGCTATCGCAATAGCACGTCCCTTCTGGTGTTCAGGCACCATACGGGCCGCATAGCCCGCCAGTAGCGCCCACAGCAGCCCGGCTGAAACACCCGCCAGAAAACGCGCCGCCATCGTCAGCACATAGCTACCGGAAAATGCCATAACAGCATTGGCGACAGCGAAACCTGCGATGGCTACCAGCAGCAATAGGCGGCGACGCACACCTTGCGTAGCGGCGGTTAGCGGGATCGCGGCCGCCAAAGAACCCACGGCATAGATAGTGACGGTTTGCCCGACCCAGGCTTCGGACACCGCCAGACCTTGCGCCATTTGCGGCAACAGGCCTGCTGGCAGCGCTTCGGTCAGGATAGTGATGAAAGCTGCCGTGGCTAATGCCAGCAATGAGGCAACAGGCAGTCTGTCACGGTGTACATCGGTCAATGAGGCCGTCATCGTGCTGCCTCCAACTCGCCATACACGGCATCGCGCAGTTCAGTGACAAAACGCCCCGACATCCCTTCGTACATCGTGTTGGTGAAAGCCACGACGCTCAAACCTTGTGTTCGATCGACAAACCATGAATGACCGTAGGCACCTCCCCAACGCCAGGTACCTGGTGATTCCGGCGACTCGGCTAGCAGCGGATCGCGCAAGACCGAGAAACCGAGGCCAAAACCGCAGCCCGGTGCATTGGGCAGTTCCAGCCCCTGTGTTTGATCGCGCCCCATCTCCTCGATCAGCGCGTCAGGCAGCGGAACGCCGTCCCCTTTACGCAGGGCTTCCAGCAAGTGCAATAGATCCCAGGCCGTCCCTGCCATGCCTGCTCCGCCTGATGGAAAAGCTCGCGCATCACAAATGCGAGCGGGGCTGTACGCAATGCCAATTGCCCCTTCAAAGGGAGAAACCGTTTCGCCTTCGGCCAGACGATGCGGCTGCGGGGTGTCATTCACATAAGCGGTAGTCAGGCGCGATGGGTCGCGCACAACGAAGCCGGTGTCGTGCATGCCCAGCGGGTCGGTCACCAGTTGACGAACCGCCTCGTCCAATGACGTACCGTGAATGCGTTCAATCAAGGCTCCCAATACGTCTGTTGCCAGCGAATAGCCCCAGGCCTCTCCCGGTGCGTAATGCAGGGGAACGCTGGCGATGCGACGCAGGTTCTCAGTCAAGCTGATGCCGGAGGCATCCATACCGTCGGAGACACCCGCCTGTGCGTAAGGACCGTCCGCATGGGGTTCGAAAAAGCGGTAGCCCAAACCCGCGGTGTGGCTAAGCAACTGCCGCGCGGTAATTCGAGCAGGGCTGCCGTCGGCCAGCCGTAGCTGGAACGTCGGCATCCAGCGAGTGATGTCCTCATCCAGATCGAGCCGACCTTGCGCCACAAGTACCAGTGCCGCAACTGACACGATGGGCTTGCTGACAGAAGCCAGCCGGAAGATGGCGTCCAGCGCCATAGGACGGGCGCTCTCCCGGTCAGCCCATCCTGTCGCCTGCTGGTGAATCAATTCTCCATTGCGCACGACCAGCACGACAGCACCGACCAAACGCCCATCGTCCAACGCCTGTTGAACGACGGCCTGAATTCGGGCAGAGAAAGGGGCTGTTGAAGGATCGGTATCCAGAGCCAATACGGGAGTTATCACGGCGTGTTCCTTTTATCAATGAGCGTTCCCGTTACGATAGAAAATCAGCAATTAAAGAAAAAGTAGGCTACTGTTCCTTAATATAAGGAATAAATTGTCCGTAATAGAGAGGGTATATGGACAGCCTGAATGGCTTAGCGGTATTTGTGCAGGTGGCCGAAACGCGCAGTTTTATTGCCGCTGGCCGACTACTGGGCGTGTCAGCGTCTGCGGTTGGCAAAAGCGTCGCACGACTTGAAGAAAAACTGGGCGTGAGGCTATTTCACCGCAGCACACGCAGCATCACATTGACTGCCGAAGGCTCACTATTTCTGGCACGTAGCCGGCGAATTCTGGCTGAGATCGAGGCGGCAGAACTGGAGATATCGCAGACCAGCGCCGTACCGCGCGGGCGCCTGCGGGTAAGTCTGCCGTTGGTCAGTTCACTGGTGTTACCCGTACTCGGCGAATTCATGCGCGAATACCCAGAAATTGAACTGGATTTGGACTTCACCGACCGAATGGTCGATGTCATTGAGGAAGGTTTCGATGCCGTAGTACGGACAGGGGACCCCGTTGACTCACGCCTCACCGCACGGAGGCTGGGCGCTTTCCGTTCTCTGCTCGTCGCTGCGCCAGACTACCTTGCCCGACGTGGTACTCCTCAGATACCTGCCGATCTGATGCAGCACACCTGTCTGCACTACCGCTTTC